>JAWLGG010000168.1:0-6499 GCA_041685155.1 Chromatocurvus sp. | reverse complement strand
GCCGCGGTTGGTGGCTGCGGTGCCGTTGCGCAGGCGCCGGTGATCACCGCCGCAAGGCACAACCCGACGACCCCGCGCACGGGCCCACCGAACACCTTTTCAATTGACTTATTCATATATGCTTCCTGCTGGGTCTGGCGGGTGTGGGGTCGCCGCACGATCAACTGATCATGCGCGTCACGTTTCTGAGAAAGAAATCAGTTCTCGCTGGCCTTTTCGAACTCCTTGACCTGCTTCTCCGCTTCTTCCCGGCTGACGCCATAGGCCTGCTGGATTTCGCCCGCGAGCTGGTCGCGCTTGCCGTCGATCACGTCGAGGCGATCGTCGGTCAACTTGCCCCACTGGGTCTTCACCTTGCCCTTCAGCTCTTTCCAGTTGCCTTCGATGGTGTCCTTGTTCATTGCATTGCTCCTGCGGCATGTCAGCCGGAATGTTTCGGTGGGGCCCGGGCGACGTCCTTGACGGCATTGATGTAGCTGCCGATTGCACGCCTACCCGGCGTAGTATCTGAGCGACTTTTCCTGTCGGTTATGCCAGTGATTACGCTGGTTACACTAGCGTGCTCAGCGTCTGGCATCTGTGCGTTACCACACGCGGAGGCCGCTGGCTATCACAGGCAAAGGCCGCTGGCTTGCGTGCGCTAGCGCACAGAAAAACCCTTGCGTTCAACGTTTCCTGTCACATCGGATGTTGAGGGCCTGATGTAGTCAGCCCTGTTTATGCCGAGAGAGAATGCCATGTCATTGACCGGAGAGGCGACGCCCCTGCCCAGTGTGCGCGGCGCAAACTGCCTGATTGACCGCCTCCCGCGGCGACAGCGCGATGCGGTGACTGCACTTTGCGATACCGTGGAGCTGCCGGTCGGTACGGTAGTCTGTGTGGCCGGATCACCCTTTGAGTTCGTTTACTTCCCAATCAGTGGCAGCATTTCCCTGCTCCGGTCCATAGATGGCCACGAGCCTTTCGTCACCGAGAACATCGGTAGTGAAGGCATGCTTGGCGCGGTATTGATTCTGGGCGTGAACCAGGCGCACCAGCGCGGTGTGGTCCAGACGCCGTGCCTGGCACTGCGCATCAGTAGCGATCGTGTCGACGGGCTTCTCGATGCCTATCCCGCGCTGCTCGCCATATTGCAGCGCTATCTGTATGTGGTGCTTGGTCAGCTGTCGCAGTCGACGGGGTGTGTGCGCTTTCACGACGTGGAAAGCCGGCTGGCCCGGGGCCTGCTGGTGGCACACGATCGTGTCCGTAGCGATGATCTGCCACTGCTTACCCATAAACTGCTTGCGGAGCTGCTCGGCGTTCAGAGGGGCTCCGTGACGATCGCAGCCGCGCATCTGCAGCGTCAAGGGGCTATCCGGTACAGCCGCGGCAGGATCGCCGTGCTCGATCGTGAGAAGCTCGAAGTGGCTGCCTGCGGTTGCTATCAGGAGAGCATTGAAGACTACGAGAGCCTGCTTGCCGCAGAGCCCTGGGAGCGCAAGATACTGCCGTGATGATGGGGCTTTATGCCACCTATGTGCGATATCGTACAGAAGCGCTCCAGAAGAGGGTTAATGTTGTCTAGCAAATGGCAATACAGGAAGCCTCAACAATGGATCTGGCCCTGCGTCCGAAACAGAATAACCTCCTCTCTGCACTGACAGGAGAGGTTCGCGAACGCATTTTTCCCTACCTCGAAGAGGTGCCCCTGCCGCTTGGCAAGGTGCTTTATGAGCCGGGGGACAGAATGCGCCATGTGTACTTCCCGACAGACAGCATCGTGTCACTGCTCTACGTCATGGAGAACGGCGCGTCGGCGGAGATCTCCGTTGTCGGTAATGAAGGGCTGGTGGGCATTTCGCTATTCATGGGCGGGGAGAGTACGTCGAGTCGGGCGGTGGTGCAGAGCGGCGGCAGCGCCTTTCGCCTGTTGGGCCAGAGGCTTGTCGACGAGTTTCACGGGCACGGCGAGTTGATGACACTGGTGCTGCGCTATACGCAGGCACTGATTACCCAGATGGCGCAGACGGCGGTCTGCAATCGCCACCATTCCATCGACCAGCAGTTGTGTCGTTGGTTGCTTCTCTCCCTCGACCGTCTGGTGTCGGATGAGCTGACCATGACCCAGGAACTGATCGCCAACATGCTTGGCGTGCGTCGTGAAGGCGTGACGGAAGCCGCCGGAAAACTGCAGAAGCTGGGTATTATCGAATACCGCCGGGGCCGCATCAAAGTGATCGACCGTGCGGCGCTCGAGCAGCGTAGCTGTGAGTGCTACAGCGTTGTGAAACAGGAGTCGGATCGGCTGCTTACACCGTCCGGTACCCGGAAAGTAGCCCGCGCGTGATGTAGCTTCAATGTGATGCGGCGCACAGACCGGATAGAACGGTGACTTCATTATCTTCACCATGGAGAACGCAAACGCCGTGTTGAATGACGCCGCATCACCGCAGTCAGAGGGTGCGAATCACGCCGTCGCCATGCCGGTGTGCCCGCGCTGCGGCGGCTCCCTTACCCGCGTTCACCGTCGGCCAGTGGATCGCTTGATCAGTCTGTTCATGCCGGTCTGGCGGTATCAGTGTGACGGTGATACCCGAACTCCGGTATGCACATGGGTGGGCAATCTCGCGGCGCGATCCGGGCCGGGGGACGAGCCCGTTCAAACGGCCTTTGGCGACATGTCGTTTGGCGACATGGCGCAGATCACCCTGAATTCCATCGGCGACGCCGTACTCGTGGTCAACCCACAGGGCGAGGTGATCTATCTCAACACGGTTGCCGAAAAACTGACCGGCTGGTCGAGTAAAGCAGCGCTGGGGCATCCGGTCGAGGACGTTTTTCGCATCGTCGACGGCACCATGCGGGAGCGGGCGGTCAGCCCGTCACGACGCGCGATCAGTGAGGGCAGGATCGTCGAGCTGGAGCTGGGCAGTGTATTGATACGCAAGGACGGCACGGACCTTGCCATAGAGGACTCCGCGGCGCCTATTCTCAACCGCTCCGGCGCCATCGTCGGTGCGGTTATCGTTTTTCATGACGCCCGGGAATCGCGCACCGTGACCGCGAGGATGAGCCATCAAGCACACCATGACAGTCTCACCGGACTGCCGAACCGGCTGCTCCTCATGGAACGGCTGAACCAGGCGATAGGGATGGCGGGGCGTCACCACAAGCAGATTGCGCTGCTCTTCCTGGATCTTGATCACTTCAAGGAGATCAATGACGCCTACGGTCACGCGGTCGGGGATCACCTCCTGCGAGATATTGCGGGGGACATCGTGTCCTGTGTTCGCGGGACGGACACAGTGAGCCGGCTTGGGGGTGATGAGTTTGTCATCCTGCTGACCCAGGTCGAGGCAATGCGGGACGCCGCCCAGGTCGCTGAAAAACTGCTGGCGAAATTCGCAAGGCCCCGTGTGATTGACGGCCACAGCCTGAAGGTCACGTTGAGCATCGGCATCAGCTCCTATCCGGAGAACGGTCTTGATGCCGGTGCCTTGATGCAGAATGCGGACTCGGCAATGTATGTCACGAAGAGCCAGGGACGGAACAATTTCCAGTTCTGCCCTCTGCGGAATGATGCGGTGGCAAGACGAACCTTCACATGAGAGGCAGTCGACGCTGCTACGCTGCTAGGGTCAGGTCCGGGACCAGGTCCCGGACCTGACCCCAAAAGTCAGAAGGTAAACAGCTCCCGGAACTTCACCAGGTCCTCGACCATCGTCGTGTCACCCGGCAGCAGGCCGCGCAGGCGCTCATCGCACTCGATGGTCAGGTCGTGCAGGGGAATATGCTGGTCGACGTAGATCGTCTCCACCTCCGGGTAGATTTCCCGTAGTGCCTCGACCAGCTCGATCGTGGACATCGCCCTGTGGGACAGGTTGTAGGTGTCGGAATCCATCTCGCGACGGATCATTCGCGCCAGCGTCTCGACGACGCGGTACACGCTGATATGGGTCGTGGTGTGCTCCGGGTTGCCATGAATCGCGACCCGGTTGCTGAAGTGGGCGTCGAAGATGAACTGGTTGACCATGGTCTCGACGCGCAGGTTCTTGGAGTATCCGTAGACGTTGGCGCAGCGGATAAGCTGGACGGGAATCTTCTCCATCAGGCGCAGGACGTGCTCCTCCCCGCGCATCTTGGACAGGCTGTAGTAGCTGGTGGGCGCTCGCGGGTCCTGCGACGTGGTGATATTGCCCTGGCCGTAGACCGACTGGCTGCTCAGGTAGATAAAGCGCTTGATGCCTGCGTCCTCGGCGCTGTAGACCACCTCGGCTGTGCCCCAGTGGTTGGTCTGCTCGAAATCGTGTGCGTTCTGATCCGCGTATGGCGCTTCCACCCTCGCGGCCAGGTGCACAACGATGTCGATGCCCTGCATGGCCCGCTGCAGGCTGCGTGAGTCGAGAATGTCGGCCTGCATGAAGCGCACATTGTTCCCCGGCACCTTGCGCAGGCCCGTGAACAGGTTGTAGTTGCCCTTGCACAGGTTGTCATAGACCAGGACTTCCGTGACGCCCGGCTCGGCGGAAAGACGGTAGACCAGTTCATTGCCGATATATCCGGCGCCGCCCGTGACCAGAATTCTCAGTCAGTTGCTTCCCGAAACCAGCGTTGTATTGAGACCGCACTCGGTCTTGTTCATGCCGAACCAGCGGGCATTGCGCGCGTTTCCCTCTCCGAGCGCCTTGCTGGTGCAGGGTTCGCAGCCGATGCTGAGGTAGCCCCTGGCTTCCATGGGGTGCTCGGGCAGGTCGTGCAGCTTGCGGTAGTAGTAGACCCGCTTGGCATCCCACGCCAGCATCGGATGGTAGCGCATGCAGCCGTGCCGGGCCGGTTCCTCTTCCTGCATGGCAGCGCGCACATCGCTCTGGTCCGAGCGCACGCCGTTGATCCACACGTCGTGTGAATGCAGCACCGGTTCCAGGGGCTGCACCTTGTTCAGGTAGCAGCAGTAGTCGGGGTCCGATGCATAGAGAAAGCGGCCCGCGCCGTCCATCTGCTTGATCTTGGGGACGTCGGGCCGCAGGGCAATGACATTCAGGTTGAGCTCTTCCGCCAGTTGCTCCGCAAAGCGGATGGTATCGGCGAACAGAAAGCCGGTATTGGTGTAGTACACCGGAATATCCCGATTGACCCGGCTGATCATATGCAGCAGCGGCAGGCTCTGGGTCTGGAAGGAGCTGGTGGTGAAGACGCGCTTTCCCGCGTCCAGATAGGCATGGATACGCGCGACGATCGCATCTGCGCCCGCCTCCAGTTCCCTGCTATCCAGTAGTTCCGCCACGTGGCCTGCTCCTTTCGCAAAGGGCGCAGTTTACAGCTATAAAGCGGCGCTTTTTTAGATTAGTTTGTTCATAGCTTATGCGGTGGCACGCTATTGGGCTCTGGCTCTGGCTCTGGCTCTGGCTCTGGCTCTGGCTCTGGCTCTGGCTCTGGCTCTGGCTCTGGCTCTGGCTCTGGCTCTGGCTCTGGCCAGGGTAGCCGCGGTTGCCGATTATTCTTTTTTCCGTCTCCGGCGCCATAGAAGACCTGCCAGACCGAAGAAAAAGAGTCCCTGTATCAGGTTGAATACCAGCGTCATGGGCCTGGCGCTGCGGTTTTCCGGCTGCAGCAACATCGGGTCGTTGCCGGATTTCCCGATCCAGACAGGGACCTGCTCTCCGTAGCGCGATTTGCCGCAGTCCTCTTCCGGATAGGATCGGGCAGGCGGCAGTGAAAGCCATGCGGCCTCGTCCCGGTAGACCTTTCCCTCGAACTCATATTCGACCGTGAGGTAACAATAGTAGGTCGTTGATCTGGAATTGGCACCGAGGCTTGTCTCGCGCTTCGAGTCCACGATCCTGGCTGTCTTGCGCAGGTAGTCATCCGACCAGTCGCGGCGATCGAGAAAGCCGCTGCCTGCCTGTTTCAAGCCGAGCCAGCCCAGCCATACCAGCAGTATGGTCAGAGGTATCCGAATAAGATTGTTCTTCATGAGGTCCTCCTGGAGGCGTGAACTGAAACTGACGGGATTGTCCCCGATCAGCAGATCTCCACGCCGTGAGCGTCAGTCTGTGTTCAGCAGGCCCGATGCATTCCTGTCCCAGTATTCTCCGGAGAACTTTGTCGGGTCCCCGGGCGGGAACCGACGGCAGGTCCGTCCTGAGCAGATCCTCCAGGGAGCCGCTAACCGTGTTGGTCTCGATGAACTGACCATGCCGGCAAGCAGCGATCGCCGGCTGAGTCTCGGGCCGAGGAGAAAACAGGGTGACGTCAGGTGATTGGTCATGCGCGCGGGGCTCCTGGCCCGGTGCATATAGGCACCGGTATAGCCCCGATACTGCCACAGCCTGCGGGGATTATCTTTCGTGTCCACTCAATGCCTTTGGCGCAGCATCGACTCTGCGCTTACAGATCCAGCGTAAACCGCAGACCCCAGGTGCGCGGCGCCTCCAGGAAGGCCGTGGCGCCATCGGGATTAGGCGGCAGGTTGCTGCCGCCGGCCGTCGCGGCAATAACGGCCTCGTCTTCGATATTG
>JAWLGG010000167.1:0-6521 GCA_041685155.1 Chromatocurvus sp. | reverse complement strand
ATCATAGATAATCAGCGCGTCTTCGCCGCGATCGCGGAAGTACTCGCCCATGGTGCAGCCGGCAAACGGCGCCAGGTACTGCATGGCCGCGGGATCGGATGCCGTAGCGGCGACCACGATGGTGTGGTCCATGGCGCCGTGTTCTTCGAGCTTGCGCACCACGGCAGCGACGGAGGAGGCCTTCTGGCCCACCGCCACGTAAATGCACTTGATGCCGGTATCCTTCTGGTTGATGATCGCGTCCACCGCGATCGCGGTCTTGCCGATCTGGCGGTCGCCGATGATCAGCTCGCGCTGGCCGCGGCCGATCGGCACCATGGCGTCGATTGCCTTGAGGCCGATCTGTACCGGCTGGTCCACCGACTGACGCGCGATAACGCCGGGCGCAACCTTTTCCAGCGCGTCGGTCATCTTCGCTTCGATTGGGCCCTTGCCATCGATCGGCGTGCCCAGGGCGTCCACGACGCGACCCTGCAGCTCCGGTCCGACGGGCACCTCCAGAATGCGCCCGGTACAGCGGCAGGACTGACCCTCTGCGATCCCCTTGTAGTCGCCGAGGACCACGGCGCCAACCGAGTCGCGCTCGAGGTTCAGGGCCATACCATAGACGCCGCCGTCAAACTCGATCATCTCGCCGTACATGACCTCGTTCAGGCCGTGGATGCGGATGATGCCATCGCTGACAGAGACAACGGTGCCCTCATTCCTGGCCTCACTGCTGACCTCCAGCTGATCGATGCGCTGGCGGATGATGTCACTGATTTCCGAAGGGTTCAGTTGCTGCATGCTCTGTTCCTCAAATTCTAGTTTGTCAGTGCTTCGGCGAGCTTGTTCAGCCTGCCGCGCACGGAGCCGTCGATAACGGTATCGCCGGCCCTGATAAGGAGCCCACCGAGCAGGCTGCTGTCGGTTTCACTGCTGAGATTGACGTCGCGCTTCAGCCTGCTGCCCAGGGAATCGGCCAGCCGGTCGCGGGTCTCCTGCGGCAGCTCAAAGGCGGAGACCACGTGCACGTCGATGGATTTCTCCCGCGCCGCCCGCAGGTCTGCAAATTGCGCGCTGATCTCGGGCAGCAGGGGCAGGCGACGGTTCGCCGCCAGCACACGTATGAAATTCGCCATGGGGGCAGAGAGTCCGTCGCCGAACAGGCCGATAAACAACTCCGCCTGCCTGCCCGTGGTCAATGCGGGACGCGCGAGCACCTGACGCACCTGCGGCTCTGCGGCAATCGCGGCCGCGGTCGCGAGCTGCTCCAGCCAGGCGTCCAGCGCCGAGTTGGCATCCGCATATTCGAACGCGGCCCGGGCGTAGGGACGTGCCAGCGTGCTTAATTCAGCCATGAGATCCTCTCGTTACAGCTCGGCGACAAGCTTTTCCACCAGGTCACTGTGGGCCTGCTGGTCGATGGAAGCCCCCAGGATTTTCTCCGCACCTGCCAGGGACAGGGCGCCAACCTGGCCGCGAAGTTTCTCGCGCGCCCGATTCACTTCCTGCTCTATTTCAGCCTGGGCCGATGCCTTGACACGATCCGCCTCGACCACGGCGGCCTGCTTGGCCTCGTCGATGATCTGGTTGGCGCGCTTGTTTGCAGACTCGACGATGGACGCCGCTTCCTGCTTGGCTTCCTTCAGGCGCTCTACCGACTTTTCCTTCGCAAGCTCCAGGTCGTGCTCGGCCTTCTCGGCCGCCGCCAGCCCATCGGTAATCTTGCGCTCGCGCTCCTGCATGGCTGCCATGATCGGCGGCCATACGTACTTCATGCAGAACACGACAAAGGCGACGAACGCCAGCATTTGCCCGATCAGCGTAAGGTTAATATTCACACCTTGCTCCTCACGATTCCTGGGGGTGGACCCGCCACCCCGTTGAAATGGTTGCCGCTGCTCAGCCGGCGACCACGAAGATCAGGTACATGGCGATACCAACACCGATAATCGGGATCGCGTCTACCAGGCCTGCGCCGAGGAAGAAGGTCGTTTGCAGCTTGGGGGCCAGTTCGGGCTGGCGGGCAGATCCCTCGATCAGCTTTCCGCCGAGGAGGCCAACGCCGATCGCGGCGCCAAGACCACCGAGACCCATCATGATTGCAGCAGCAACGTAAATCAGTTCCATCATTTTCTCCTAGGGTTGATTACCTGACAGTGGGGTAATTAATGATCTTCATGTGCCATGCTGAGATACACGATCGTCAGCACCATGAAGATGAAAGCTTGCAGTGTAATGATCAGGACGTGGAAGATCGCCCAGCCGATCTGCATCAGTGCAGCGGGCAGCATCCACATGATACCGGCGCTGAACAGTGCCGCAATGAGGATGAAGATCATCTCCCCGGCATACATGTTGCCGAACAGCCGCAGACCAAGTGAAAACGGCTTGGCCAGCAGGCCGACCACTTCCATGAACAGGTTGATCGGGATGAAAACCGGGTGGTTGAACGGCGTCAGCGTGAGTTCCTTGAGAAAGCCGACGCCCTTGATCGTGATGGAATAGTAGAGCATCAGGATGAACACGCCCAGAGCCATCCCCATGGTGATGTTGGGATCGGTGGAGGGCACGATCTTCTGGTACTCGACCCCCAGCAGCATCAGCGTATGCGGCACGAGGTCGACCGGCACGAGGTCCATGAGATTCATGAAGAAGACCCAGACGAAGATGGTAAGCGCCAGCGGTGCAATCAGCTTGTTGTGCCCGTGAAAGCTGTCTTTCACCGTGTTGTCGACAAAGCCCACTATCATTTCAACGGCGTTGACAGTTCCCGACGGCACATCGGAACTGGCCTTTCTGGCAATGGAGCGGAACAGCCAGCAGAAAACGATGCCGAGACCGATCGACCAGATCATGGAATCCACGTGGATGGCCGTGAAGCCCATGGCCGCCGCCTCGTCGCCGCCGTGCGCCATGACCCAGGCGCCGCCATCGGCAACTGTGGATCCATCGTAGCGCTCATACCCGCCCGGCAACTTGCCATAGGTCAGGTTGGTGAGGTGGTGGACAATGTACTCGGAAACCGTCTGGTTATCGCCTGCCATGAAACTCACTCTCTGCTATCTGTTTTTGCTGCCACCTGCCTGCGCCGCCGGACTGATCATCCACGGCAATATCAATAACCTGCCCTGACCAGCCGCGCGGACCCTGCTACCTGCAGAATCCACATCAGGCCGAAACCCGCGAACACTGCCGGCGCATCAATCGGCCTGAGCAGTGCAAACACGAGGGCAAAGCCCACGGCGCTCAACACGAACTTTCCCGCCTGCGCCGCGTAGGCGCTGCGCGCCGCACGCTGTAGCGGCCTGCGCTGCCGGACACCGAACACGATCAGTGCAAACCATGCCTGGGGCAGGATACTCACCGCCGCCCCGGCAGCGAAGGACACGGCGCTGGTCTGACCGGCAGCCCAGGCGATAGCGACAGATAAAGGTAGGAGAACGGCCACCTGCGTCAGTGTGATGGTGTGCACTGGCGGCGGCCTGAGCCGGGCTCCATTCCGTTTGTCGCCGGCACCTTTCTGCCTGCCGTCAGCCACGCGAGTGTGTCCTCGTTTCGGCGCGCGCATTATAGGGATAAAGTCGGACCCGTTCAACTTTCACCGGGGCGGCCTGGTGGACATTGCAAAGCAATCTCAGCCGCTTACACCATATATGGCTCGCCTTACTACACATCACTGCACATGTGGTGGTCGAGGGCGGCACATTTCTTTACTTGATGTGTGCCAGAATGCCGTCAAGCTCATCCAGACTGCTGTAGTTCAGCACGAGGCGGCCCTTGCCGCCGGCACCGTGCTGGATACTGACCCGGGTGCCGAGTTTTCCGGAGAGCTCGTCCTGCAGCTGGCGGATATTCGGATCCAGTGACGGGGCAGGCTTTTCATCGTCGCCGGACAGCGCCTGCCTGACCAGCGCCTCGGTCTGGCGTACAGACAGACCGCGTGCAACCACGGTGCGCGCCGCCTGGGACTGGGCCTCTCCCTCGAGTGCCAGCAGACAGCGCGCGTGGCCCATGTCCAGGTCGCCGTGCTCCAGGAGGCGGCGCACGTCCGGCTGCAGCGCCATGAGACGCAGCAGGTTGGTCACAGTAGAGCGCGATTTGCCCACCGCCTCTGCGACCTGTTGCTGGGTCAGCTCGAATTCGGTCTGCAGGCGCTGCAGGGCCGCAGCCTCCTCAATCGGGTTGAGATCCTCGCGCTGTATGTTCTCGATCAGCGCCATTGCAATCGCAGCGTCGTCGCCAACATCCCTGACCACTGCGGGAATGGCATCCAGACCTGCCAGCTGAGCCGCTCGCCAGCGGCGTTCCCCGGCAATCAGCTCGTAGCGTTTGTCGGAAACCGGGCGGATCACAATCGGCTGCATGACGCCCTGCGCGCGAATGCTGTCGGCCAGTTCCTGCAGACTCTCGGGCTCGATATCCCGGCGTGGCTGGTACTTGCCGCGCTGTATCAGATCCACGGGGACGGATTTCAGGAGGCCCTCGCTGCCTTCATCCTGCGCCGCGGGATCATCGGTGCGCACGGCGGCATTGTTGGCCGATGCCAGAAGGGCGTCCAGACCGCGCCCCAGACCGCGTTTTCTGCTGCTCATGGGGTCGCCCTGTCTGTCGATGACGCCGCGGATGCTGCGTGCCGCTGTTCCTGTCGACGGATGATCTCGCCGGCGAGGGCCATGTATGCCCGGGATCCCCGGGAATAGCGGTCGTAATGCATGGCCGGCAGGCCGTGGCTGGGGGCCTCCGCGAGGCGCACATTGCGCGGGATGACCGTGCGATACACCTTGTCGCCGAAATAGCCGTGCAGCTGGGAGGACACGTCGTTGGTCAGGCTGTTGCGGGGGTCATACATGGTCCGCAGTATACCCTCGACCTGTAGCGAGGTGTTGACGCTCTCGGTGACCCGGCGAATCGTATCCATCAGCGCCGAGAGACCCTCCAGCGCATAGTATTCACACTGCATGGCGATGATCACACCGTCTGCCGCCACCAGGCCGTTGAGTGTCAGCATGTTGAGCGATGGCGGGCAGTCGATCAGGACGTAGTCGAAGTCGTCTGCCGCAGCGGCCAGGCTGGCCCGCAGCCGTCGCTCGCGCCCCTCTACCTGCATCAGCTCCACCTCGGCGGCAGTCAGATCGCCGTTCGCGGGCAGCACGTGAAATCCTGCCTCACCCGCGGGTTGGGCGACATCACGGATGGGGGTGCGGTGCACCAGCACGTCGTAGATGCTGCGCTCCACCGCATACTTGTCGACACCGCTGCCCATGGTGGCGTTGCCCTGCGGGTCGAGATCCACAAGTAGGACACGCTGCCGCATGGCCGCGAGCGAGGCGGCAAGGTTGACGCAGGTCGTGGTCTTGCCGACACCGCCTTTCTGGTTTGCTATCGCTATGATGCGTGACAACTGTCTATCCCCGATCTGTCATGTTGGCGCCGGCCCGGCGACCTGCGCTTCACGCCGCGGGTAAATCGTCACCAGGCTGCGGTGTTCGTCGAGACCCGGAACAGCCAGGGTGGTCGTTGCTACCTGCAGCCCCGCAGATTGCAGCGCCTCGGTTTCAATACCGGGTTCACTGCCCTTCATGGCATACAGACGAGCACCCTCCACGGTCAGATGAGCGCACAGAGTAACCATGTCCGAGAGGGAAGCAAAGGCGCGCGACAGGATGCCATCTACTGGCGTTTGCGGCCGATAGGCTTCAACCCTGGCATCGACCACCTCGACATTCTCCAGGGCCAGTGCAAGGCGCGCCTGGAACAGGAAGCGGGTTTTCTTGCCATTGCTGTCCAGCAGGACGAAGTGGCTTTTAGGAAGGCAGATGGCCAGGGGGATGCCCGGGAGGCCGGCACCACTGCCGGCATCGAGGAAACGCCGACCTTCCAGGTGGGGCAGGATGGCCAGGCTGTCGAGAATATGTCGGACCACCATGTCGGCGCGCTGTCGCACCGCTGTAAGGTTGTAGGCCCGATTCCATTTTTCCAGCAGGTCAAGATACTGTGAGAGACGCGCAATCGCACCCTCCGGGAGCGGCACGCCCAGCTGATCACAGCCCCGGCGCAGGATCTCCCCTTCGTTGCCCCCGTCCATGTCAGGCGCTTTTGCGCGCGTCGTCGTGCAGCGTGTCTCCGCCGGACTTTTTCAGGTACACCAGAAGGAGGGAAACTGCGGCCGGGGTCACCCCCGGGAGCCGTCCGGCCTGGCCGAGGGTTTCCGGTCGCGCCGATTCCAGCTTGAGCCTGACCTCGTGGGACAGCCCGTCTACCGCGTGGTAGTCGAAGCTTGACGGCAGGCGCAACGACTCAAAGCGCGCCATACGCTCGATCTCGGCCTGCTGCCGTTCTATGTAGCCCGCGTACTTGGCCTGTATAGTCACCTGCTGGGCTACCTGGGGGTCTGTCGTTGCCCCGTCGAACAGCGGTGCAATGTCGGCATACTCGAGCTCCGGTCGCTTGAGCAGATCGGCGAGGGAATACTCCCGGGACAGGTCGGTCCCCAGGCGCTCGCGCAGCTGGCCTGCCTGCGCGCTTCCCGCCTGCAC
>JAWLGG010000166.1:0-6528 GCA_041685155.1 Chromatocurvus sp. | reverse complement strand
GAAGTCAGGAAACGCCTGCATACTGCGTGGCGGCTCCGAGTCGCTTCGTTCCAACATGGCGATCGCCGCCTGCGTAAAGTCAGGCCTGGTCGAGGCCGATCTGCCGGAAACAGCCGTTCAGGTGGTCGATACCGCTGATCGCGCGGCGGTGAGCTGCCTTGTCCGCATGGCCGACTTCGTGGACGTGATCGTGCCCCGTGGCGGCAAAGGACTGATCGAGCGTGTCAGTGCCGAGGCGCGGGTGCCGGTTATCAGGCACCTCGACGGTATCTGCCATGTCTACGTGGATGACGGTGCGGACCTGAACATGGCGGAGGCAATTGCCCTCAACGCAAAAACCCATCGTTACGGCACCTGTAATACCATGGAGACATTGCTCGTTGCGCAAGCGGTAGCGGCGGAACTGCTGCCGCGACTGGGCCGGGCCTACGCCGGGGCCGGCGTCGAACTGCGTGGCTGTGCACAAAGCCTCACCTGGGTACCCGATGCCGGACCGGCAACGGAGGCGGATTGGGAGACCGAGTACCTGGCGCCGGTGCTGTCCATACGCGTAGTCAGTGATATGAAGGCGGCTATCGATCATATTCACCGCTACGGTTCCGGTCATACAGATGCCATTGTCACCCGCGATCACGGGCGCGCCATGCGCTTTTTGCGCGAGGTGGACTCCAGTTCTGTCATGATCAATGCCTCGACGCGATTTGCCGACGGCTTCGAATACGGGCTTGGTGCCGAGATCGGTATTTCCACCGACAAGCTGCATGCCCGCGGCCCGGTCGGTCTTCTGGGCCTGACCTCGCAGAAATATGTGGTATTCGGCGACGGCCAGGTACGCCTGTGAGCGAATCCCCGGCCTCGAACGCTCTCGCCGTGTTCGGCGGAACCTTCAATCCTGTGCACCACGGGCATTTGCGTTCTGCCATCGAACTGCTGGAGCATCTGCCGGCCAGTGAATTGCGCTTCATGCCCTGCTCCCTGCCGCCGCACCGGGAGCCGCCGGGGATCAGCGCACGTCAGCGCGCGGCCATGATCGAGCTGGCGATCGCCGGCGAGCCCCGCTTCAGCTGCGACATGCGCGAGCTCGAGCGTGCGGGGCCTTCCTATACGATCGACAGCCTGGCATCGCTGCGTCAGGAAATCGGTGGCCAGCGCAGCCTGATTCTGGTCATGGGCTGTGACGCGCTGCTCGGGCTTGATCGCTGGCACCGTTGGCAGGAGCTCCTCGAACACTGCCACATTGCCGGCATCGCCCGGCCAGGCTGGGAGTGGCCCGCGGGCGGGGAACTGGCCGCTTATCTGGCATCGCGCAGATCAACGGCCCCCGAGCTGGCAGCGCGTCCAGCGGGAGGCGTGCACATCACGTCGTTACGGCCGCTGGAAATATCTGCGACAGAGATTCGCAGGCTGTTACAATCACAGCGTTCGGCCCGTTACCTGGTGCCGGATGCCGTGCATACGTATATTCATCAACACAGACTCTACACACAGTGAGGCAGCGATTGTCACGACTAGCGACACGAACGGAATGCGGGGCCTCATGACGGCCGACACAGCGGATCCGACCGAGCAACTGAAGGCACTTGTCATCGATGCCCTGGAAGACCTGAAGGCAGTCAACCTGGTGAGTATCGACGTGCGCGGATTGACAGATGTCATGGACTGGATGATCGTTGCCAGCGGCAATTCCAACCGGCACGTCAAATCCCTGGCAGACAATGTCAGTGTTTCCGCCAAGGCAGCGGGCGTCATGCCGCTTGGCGTCGAGGGCATGGATGTCGGGGAATGGGTTCTGGTGGATCTGGGTGATGTCGTTGCGCATATCATGCTGCCGGCAACGCGGGATTTCTACGATCTGGAGCGCCTCTGGCTGGACCCCCGGCCGTCGTCCTGATGCAGCTTACCGTGCATTCGGTGTGCGGCAAAATGCCTGCCTGGGTTGCCGCGGGCGTGACCGAATATCAGCGCCGACTGCCGCGGGAGCTGAGTCTGGTCTGGCGGGATCTGCCCCTCGCCCGCAGAACCCGCAGCAGCAACCCCGACGGTTTGCGACAGCAGGAGGGCGAGCAGTTGCTCAAGGGCCTTCCGGCCAACGACGTTCTCATTGCGCTGGATGTTTGCGGTAGCGCGCTGTCTACTGAGGGCCTGGCGGATGCGCTGCGAGACTGGCAGATGGGTGGTCGCAACGTCAGTTTTCTCATCGGTGGTCCGGATGGCCTGTCTTCAGCCTGCCTGCAGCGCGCGTCGCAGCGCTGGTCCTTTGGCAGGCTGACCCTGCCGCACCCGCTCATCCGGGTCGTTCTCGCGGAGCAGCTTTACCGGGCGTGGACGATCACCACGGGACACCCTTACCATCGCGGCTGACAGGATGCCTGCATAAGCACTGCCATGGCTCAGAACATGACACTCAAGGATACGGCACGCGAAGTGCGCGTCTACAGCGCACGCACCGCTGTTGCCGTGCTCGTCACCAGCGTTGCTCTCACGCTGGTGCTCGTGCGCTATTTCAGCCTGCAGGTCACGGATTTTGAAATCTATCGCACGCAGTCCGAGCGCAATCGTGTGCAGCTGCAGGCGCTGCCGCCAAAGCGCGGACTGATCTTCGATCGCAACGGTAATTTACTGGCGGACAACCGTCCCAGCCATACGCTGTCGCTGATACCGGAGCGGGTCAGCGACATGGACGCCACGCTGTCGCGCCTCGGTGAACTGGTGGCGCTTTCGGATGACGATGTCGAGGAGTTTCGTCGCAAGCTGGAGCGCCGTCGCCCCTACGATCCCATTCCTCTGCGATTCCAGCTTCGCGAGGATGAGCAGGCACGTGTCGCGGTCAACCGCCACGCCTTGCCCGGCGTTGTTGTCGAAGCACAACTGCTGCGGCATTACCCGCACGGTGAACTGCTGGCGCACGTACTCGGTTACGTGGGGCGCATCAACGAGACTGAGCTGGAAACGCTGGATACCTCTGACTACCGCGGCACGTTTCACATCGGCAAGGTGGGCGTCGAGCGATACTATGAGGACAGGCTGCACGGCGAGGTGGGCTACCAGAATGTGGAAACCAACGCCCATGGTCGCGTCCTGCGCGTGCTCGACCGCTTCGCGCCGGTGCCGGGTGTGGACATCGCTCTGCATCTGGATATTGATCTGCAGCGCACAGCCATGCAGGCTCTGGGAGGTCAGCGTGGTGCCCTGGTTGCTCTGGATGTGGCGACCGGGGGCGTGCTGGCCATGGCGTCCACGCCCTCCTACGACGGCAATCTGTTTGTCAACGGCATCAGCAGTCGCGCCTATTCCGCGCTCCGGGATTCTCTGGATGTGCCATTATTCAACCGGGCAGTGCAGGGACAGTACCCGCCGGGTTCAACGGTGAAACCCCTGATCGCGCTGGCCGGTCTGCAATCGGAGCTGGTGACCCCCGAGACCACCGTTCCGGACCCGGGCTGGTATCGCCTGCCGGGGAGCTCCCGGCGGTATCGGGACTGGACCCTGAGCATCCGGGGAACGGGCCATGCGCCGCAGGTTGACCTCAACATGGCGATTGCCGAATCCTGCGACGTCTACTTCTACGATCTGGCCAGGCGGCTCGGAATTGACCCGATGCATGATTATCTGGCGCCCTTCGGGCTTGGCGGTCGCACCGGCATCGACACGACTGGCGAGCGCTCGGGTGTGCTGCCCTCGTCGCGCTGGAAGCGCGAGGCGCTCAACCAGGTGTGGTATCCCGGAGAGACATTGAGTGCGGGTATCGGCCAGGGCTATATGCTGTCGACCCCCCTGCAGCTTGCCGTGGCGACGGCGACGCTCGCCAACCGCGGCAAGTTCCAGACGCCCAGGCTTGTGCGGCAGGTAGGCGACGCTGCGCCCGAGACGCCGGTTTCACATTACGTCGATGCGGCCCCGGAACACTGGGACGCGATCTACCAGGGAATGCGCGATGTCGTGCACGGCGCCCGCGGCACCGCGCGCAGCATTGCCCGCGGCATGACCTATGAAATGGCGGGAAAGACCGGAACCTCGCAGGTGATCGGTATTGCCCAGGATGCCGTGTATGATGAGGAGGCGGTGGCCGAGCGACATCGCCATCACGGCCTGTTCATCGCCTTTGCGCCGCTTGAGGCACCGCAGATTGCGCTCGCGGTGATTGTCGAGAACGGCGGCGGCAGTTCGGCGGCGTACCCCATTGCCCGGACCGTGATCGACGCCTGGCTGACGCGGGAGGGCGCATGATGCCTCGCTGCCGTGGGTGATTATGTCCGCCAGATGCCGGAGTCCGGCGGCGGCTTTGCCCGCGCGCCGGGTGCCTCGCGACTCTTTCATGTAGACCTGCCACTGTTGTTCCTGCTTCTGCTGCTGGCCGCTTTCGGTCTGGTGGTGCTATATAGCGCGGCCGGGCAGGATGTGGGGGTTGTTGCGCGGCAGGCGCGCTTCTTTCTCGTGGGGCTGGTGGCGATGCTGCTGGCGGCCCAGGTCTCCCCGGTACGCTACCGGCGCTGGGCGCCATGGCTGTACCTGTTCGGCGTGCTCCTGCTGATCGCTGTCATGTTCCTGGGTGTTGGGGCCAAGGGCGCGCAGCGTTGGCTCAGTATCGCCGGTTTCCGCTTCCAGCCCTCCGAGATCATGAAGCTGGTCATGCCGTTGATGGTGGCCGGCTATCTCGCCGACCGGGCTCTGCCGCCACGTCCCGGGCACACGCTGGTATGCCTTGGTATCATTATGTTGCCGGGCATACTGATACTGCGCCAGCCGGATCTGGGTACCGCGCTGCTGATTATCGCCAGCGGGCTGTTCGTGATCTTCATGGCGGGTATCGGCTGGCGCTATCTGCTGGGTGTCGTGGGCGTGGCGATCATGTCAGTCTGGCCCATGTGGATGTTTGTGCTTGAGGATTACCAAAAGCAGCGTATCCTCACCCTGTTGAATCCCGAGAGCGACAAGCTGGGTGCGGGCTGGAACATCATCCAGTCCAAAACCGCAATCGGCTCCGGTGGCTGGCAGGGAAAAGGATGGCTGCAGGGCACGCAATCACAGCTCGATTTTCTTCCGGAAAGCCATACCGACTTCATTATTGCCGTGCTGGCCGAGGAGTTCGGTTTGCGCGGTGTTATTCTGCTTCTCAGCCTGTATCTGCTGATTCTCCTGCGCGGTTTCTGGATCGGCATGCACGCACAGAGCACCTTTGGCCGGCTGCTGGCCGGCAGTATAACGCTGACTTTCTTCGTCTATATTTTTGTTAATATGGGAATGGTATCAGGTCTGTTGCCCGTGGTCGGCGTTCCGCTGCCGCTGGTCAGCGCCGGCGGTACTTCCCTGGTGACACTCATGGCGGCCTTTGGCCTGCTCATGTCGATTGCCGCGGAGCGGCGTGTAATAGGTCAGTAGCGCGACGCTGTCCGCTGGTGGCCGGGATGATGGTATGACGATGACGCATGAATGCCTGCTCACGGCCTGGCGATGGATGCTGTTCTTCACGCTGCTGCCACTGGTGGCTTGCGCCGAAAGGGAAAATTACGCAACGCATCCCGCAGCAGAGGAATTCATTACGCGTCTCGTCGCAGAGGATGACTTCTCCCGCCGTGAGCTTGAGGGGATATTCGCCGCGGCCGAGCGCCAGGGCAGTATTCTGGAGGCCATAGCCCGACCCGCCGAGAAGACCAAGCCCTGGCATGAGTACCGGCAGATTTTCGTCACCGACAAGCGCACCCGCCAGGGTGTGGCGTTCATGCGTGAACACCGCGATACGCTGGCGCGTGCGGAGGCTGAAACCGGCGTGCCATCGGCCATAATTGCCGCAGTTCTGGGCGTCGAGACATATTATGGCCGGACTACCGGCAGCTACAGCGTGGTAAACGCGCTGGCAACATTGGCTTTTGACTATCCGCCGCGCTCGGATTTTTTCACCCGGGAGTTGCGCCATTTTCTCATTCTGGCGCGCGAGCAGGGTCTGGAGCCGCTGTCGTTGAAGGGATCTTACGCCGGCGCCATGGGCTACGGGCAATTCATGCCCAGTAGCTATCGCAGTTATGCGGTGGATTTTGACGGCGATGGACGCGTGGATATCTGGGAAAATCCGGTCGATGCCATAGGCAGCGTTGCCAACTATTTTCGCAAACATGGCTGGCGTCCCGACGAGAACGTCATTCTCCCCGCGCGCAAATCCGGTGACATCCCCGAGGGCTGGATGAACGCTGACCTCAAGCCCGAGCGTCGTGTGGCGCAGTTCATTGCCGCGGGTCTGGAGCCTCTGGGCGATGTTCAGGATGACGCGCTGGCGACGGCACTTGCGCTGGAAGGTGACGACGGCACGGAATACTGGCTCGGACTGCACAACTTCTACGTCATCACGCGCTACAATCACAGCGCGATGTATGCGCTGTCGGTATATCAGCTCAGTCAGCGTCTGCGGGCGGAGGTCGACGCATAATGCAGCTATTTGTCATCGCCTGCCTGTTGCTTGTCGCCCTTGGCGGCTGCTCCGGTTCCGAGCCACGGCCTGCCTGGCAGGACGACGGCGCGCCTGAGCGCTCAATC
>JAWLGG010000165.1:0-6539 GCA_041685155.1 Chromatocurvus sp. | reverse complement strand
AAGCTCTCGGCGTAGAGGCAGGGCCCGCCGGGTTTCTCCACCGCGGAAGCGTGCAGGGCCTGCACATCGCCACCTGCGCACAGGGCGCGATCGCCGCTGCCGGCAATGAACACGGCGGCGATGTTGCTGTCGCGCCGCCAGCGGTTCAGCGCCCCCTGAATCAGCTCGACCATCTCCAGCGTGAGCGAGTTGAGGGTCTTGGGTACATTCAGCGTGATGACGCCGATGGCGCCCTGGGCGGAATCCTGCTCGGTGATCAGCACCGGTGAATCTGACATGTCGTATCCTGCCTGTCGTTATTGGTGGTTGTCGCCTAGCGTATCACCGCCAGCGCCCCTTCCATCAACAGGCGGCGGGAGATGATCACGTGCATGATCTCGTTGGTGCCCTCGAGGATCTGGTGGACTCGGGTGTCGCGCACGTGCCGCTCCAGCGGGTACTCCTTGATATAGCCGTAGCCGCCGAACAGCTGCAGGGCATCGTTGCAGATGCGAAAGCCGGCATCCGTGGCGAAGCGCTTGGCCATGGCGCAATAGGTGGTGGCCTCGGGCGCGCGGTTGTCCAGCTTGCTGGCGGCCAGGCGGATCATCTGCCGGGCGGCGACCAGTTCGGTAAGCATGTCCGCGAGCTTGAACTGGGTGGCCTGAAAGGTGGCGATGGACTGGCCGAACTGCTCCCGCTCCTGTACGTAGGCCGCGGCTTCCTCGAGCGCCTGTTGCGCGGTGCCGACACTGCAGGTGGCGATATTGATGCGCCCGCCATCCAGCCCTTCCATGGCAATGGAGAAGCCCTGTCCCTCCTCGCCCAGGCGGTAGCTCACCGGGATGCGCACGTTGTCGAAGGTGATCGCGCGGGTCGGCTGGGCGTTCCAGCCCATTTTCTCTTCCTTCTTGCCGTAGCTGATGCCCTCGGCATCCGCCGGCACGAGTACGGCGGAGACACCCTTGGCGCCGTCATCGCCGGTACGCAGCATCACCACCAGCACATCGGTTTCACCCGCGCCGGAAATGAATACCTTGCTGCCGTTGATCACGTACTCGTCGCCATCGCGCTCGGCGCGGGTACGCAGCTTCGCCGCGTCGGAGCCTGCGCCCGGCTCGGTGAGGCAGTAGGAGGCGAGCTTCTCGCCGGTGACCAGCGACGGACACCATTCCTCGATGGTCTGCTCGTTGCAGTACTTGCCAACCATGCTGGTGGCCATGTTGTGGATGGTCAGGAAGGCCGCCGTGGTCGTGCAGCCCCTGGACAGCTCCTCCACGATCAGGCTGGCGTCCAGACGCCCCATGCCCAGACCGCCTGCAGACTCGGGCGTGTACATGCCCATGAAGCCGAGCTCGCCGGCCTTCGCCAGTGCCTCCTTGGGGAATACGGACTCCGCATCCCAGCGCGCGGCGTTGGGCGCCAGTTCCTTGTCCGCAAAGGCCTTCGCGCTGTCGATGTAGGCCTGCTGGTCTTCACTCAGTGCAAAATCCACGTGGTCTCTCCCGTGCCGGTTGCGTCGCCTGACTTCAGCGCAGGTTGATGCTCATGTTCGGCTGGCCGCCACCGGTCGCCGTCGGCTCCTGGAAGCTCCACTTGGCGGTTATGGTCTTGGTTTCCGTATAGAAGCGCACCGCCTGCTTGCCGTAGGCGTGCAGGTCGCCGCGGAAGGAACCGCGCCAGCCGGTGAAGGAGAAGAACGGCAGCGGCACCGGAATCGGGATGTTGATGCCCACCTGGCCCACCAGGATCTCGTGCTGGAACTTGCGCGCCGCCCCACCGGAGGCCGTGAACAGGGACACACCGTTCCCGACCTCGAGGCTGTTGATCTGGCTGATGGCGTCCTCGAGCGTCTCGACCTGCATGCAGCACAGCACCGGCCCGAAGATCTCTTCCTTATAGATTCTCATCTGGGGCGTGACATCCCGGAACAGCGTGGGGCCCACCCAGTTGCCGTCCGGATAGCCCTCGACGCTGCAGTCACTGCCATCGAGCAGGCAGGTGGCGCCCTCTTCGCTGCCCGATTTGATCAGGCCGAACACGCGCTCGCGGGCCTGGCGGGAAATCAGCGGACCATAGGAGGCTGCGGCGTCGTCCCAGGCACCCGGCTGCGCCTTGGCAAGGCGCTCCGCCAGGGCGTCGATCAGCTGGGCGGAGTCACCCACGAACATGGCGACCGAGATGCCCATGCAGCGCTGGCCGCCGGCGCCCACCGAGGACCCCACCAGGGCGTTCAGGACCGCGTTCGGGTCCGCATCCGGCATGATGACCATGTGGTTCTTGGCGCCCATCATGCATTGCACGCGCTTGCCCGCCGCGGTGCCGGTGCGGTAGATGTGCTCGCCGACATGGCTGGAGCCGACAAAGGACGCCGCCCTGACGTCCGGGTGCTCGAGCAGCTGGTTGACCTGGTCGGGGCCGCCGTGAACCATGTTGAGCACGCCCTTGGGGGCCCCCGCCTCGATGAACAGCTCCACCAGCCGTATCGGCGTCAGGGGCACCTGCTCCGAGGGCTTGAGCA
Source organism: Chromatocurvus sp. (assembly GCA_041685155.1). Taxonomy (GTDB): domain Bacteria; phylum Pseudomonadota; class Gammaproteobacteria; order Pseudomonadales; family Halieaceae; genus Chromatocurvus. Next base: position 4,039 of record JAWLGG010000165.1, on the reverse strand, counting down.
CGAAGGTGTTGCCGGCAGCGATGGCCAGCGGGAACATCCACAGCGGGATCATGGCCGGGAAGTTGAAGGGGGTGATGCCGACGCATACGCCCAGTGGCTGTATGTACGTATAGGTGTCGATGCCGTTGGCGACGTTCTCCACCGTCTCGCCCATCATGTTGGACGGGATATTGGCCGCCTGCTCCACGACTTCGATACCGCGCCAGACGTCGCCCTTGGCATCCTCGAAGGTCTTGCCCGTGTCGTGGGCGAGAATTTCGCCGAGCTCGTCGTGGTGCTCCTTGAGCAGCGCCTGGTAGCGCATCATCAGGCGCGCGCGCTCCGCCACCGGCACGTCGCGCCAGGTCTCGAAGGCGTCCTTCGCGCTGGCCACGGCCACATCTACCTCGTTCGCAGTGGCGAAGGGCACTTCGGCCAGCACGGCCTGGGTGGCGGGGTTGAGAACATCGCGCTTTTCGCTGCTCGCGCTCTGGACGAACTCGCCGTTGATAAACAGCGGAACCTGACGGGTCATGACACACCTCTGGATAACGTCTTATTGATAATCACTCAACTCTAGCAGCTGCACTGACCCCCTGCCATTGACGAAATTGCGGGATACATGGACTATCTTGCTCCGAGCAAACGCCGGGCTGACCCGCGCGCGAGAGGAGACTCATGAGCACACCATCCGACTGGCCGCTGCCGCCACAGGGCATACGCTTTGTATCGCCCGGGTTTATCCTGTCCGCCCTGCAGCGCAGCCCCCTGACCCGCGATTGCTTCCCCACCGCCATGGGGTTCTATCCCAACGCCCGCGGCCACCGCATGCGGCGCGAGCGCCACGACGACAACCTGGTCATCTACTGCACCGCCGGCTACGGGGAGCTACAGGTTGATGGCACCACCCATACCGCGGGCCCCGGCAGCCTCATGCTGCTGCCCCAGGGCGTCGCCCACGAGTACCACGCCAGCAGCCACGACCCCTGGCACCTGTACTGGGTGCACTGCCGCGGCGACAACGCCGATGCCTTCATGGACTACCTGGGTTACCGTCCGGAAAAACCGGTGGTGGAGGTGGATGTGCACCCGGCACTCAGCGCCAGCTTCGACAGCCTGCTCGCGGTGCGCAGCACCGGCTACAGCCTGGCCGCCTTTGTCAACGCGGCGAACCACCTGCGCCACCTGTTCACCCAGTTCGCCCTGGCCGCCAGCCAGCGCCGCGCCGCACAGCCCGGCGAGCTGGACCTGACGCGCCTGCAGGACTATATGCGCGAGAACATCGACAAGCGGTTGTCACTGGACGAACTGGCCCGGCTTGCCAACCTGTCGCGCTTCCACTTTGCCAACCGCTACAAGGCATTGACGGGTTACTCGCCGATCAAGCACTTCCTGCACCTGAAGATGGAGGCGGCCTGTCGCATGCTGGATACATCGCGGCGCAGCGTCGGCAGCATTGCGGAGGAGCTGGGGTATACGGATGCCCTGTATTTTTCGCGGGCGTTCAAGGGGGTGGTGGGGTTGTCGCCGCGGGATTATCGGGAGTCGGTGAGGCGATAAGCGGCAGGCACCGACTCCCGGCGAATTTTACTGTTTGCGACCCGCAAGCGTACGACGAGCACCCATTTTTGCTATCCCGAGCACGAGGAGCAACAGCAGCCAGTGAGGCATGACCGGTATGGATTCCGCTTCACCTCCTGCATCGGGCGGTGGTGCATCACCCACACTAAGATTGTCAATCGCCAGATTGAAAAAGCTCTGATTGTCCACCTGAACAAAGCGCAGCGTCACCGTCTGCCCGACAAACGGCGCAAGTTCGGCGGACACGTCAATATCGAACCGCTGCCAATCCGACGAGAGTGGATCGCCCGGTTGAGTCTGGAACCCCGTCGCAATGATGTCTGCCGGATCCTCTGTATCAAAGCTCGCGCCCGGAGCCAGAATATCAAAGCGCGCCTGCTGATTGGCTGCCCCGGAGAAATCAAAGGATATCGGGTCGGGAGTAAAGAAATCGCCCGCATCGTTATTGATTGCGATGTCAAAGAAAATCCGATTCGTGCCAGGCTGTACCGTGAATTCCTGGGTCAGGAATGTAGAGCCAGGACTGGTTTGCGATGTGAAAGCAAAAAAGTTGTCGCTGAGCGAAGGCGGGATAGTGCCGGCTGACGTGACTGTCTCGCCCGAAGTCACTGTTACCGGGTTGGACGCACCACTCACCACCGCGTTCCAGCCAGACAGATTTCCTGACTCAAAACCCGGGTTGGTAATCTGTGCATATGCACCTGAGGATAGCGCGCAAAGCATCACCATGAGCGCCCTGGACGTATGCTTGAAAAACCAGTTAGTGAAGTGCGTCGGCATATTATGCTCCCCGATTGTATCCCTGACCATACTCTACATTTTTCCATGTTAGCGAGCTTTTAATAAAAATCCAGTCAAATCCTGCCGCCCCTCCTGACCAGAAGACTTTTGTGGCGGACTTCGACCCACCTCATCAGCCACCCAGCGACCACTCCGCCAGCTGCTGATCCGACTTCAGGCGCGCACGCTGGTGACGCATCGCCTGGTAGATCTCGTCGAGCGTCGCTGAATCCGACAGGCCGGGCAACGAGGTCACCGCCTCAAGCCGGAAGCGCTCCCGCCATTCTGTTGTCGCATAAGCCACTTCCCACCAGTCCACGATCCGCCCGCGCGCATCGTTCAGTGTTTCAGCGGAGGGCAGGCGATCCCCCTTGCGCATATTGACCTCGGCCCGCGCCGGGACCAGGTTCCACAGGTCATTGTTCAGCCAGCGCGACCAGGGAAAGCAGTGATCGATATGGGCGATGCGCAGCGGTCGATCCGACCAGACACACGACAGGCGATGGCCAGCTTCACGCAGCTGAAGCACACGGTCGGTTGCGATTCGCGTATCACGCCTGCCCTCCTCCCACTCGAAAACGCGGACGTCGACGCTGCCGTCACCGACGCCCCAGGATTCGGTGAGTGTCGTCCACTCCCGCAAAATAGCCGGCTCGAGCCAGCAGGCGTACTGGCCAAGGGTCTGCCAGATGGCCACAGGAATTCGCAGGGTGCCGAACTGCGCGAGATAACCAGGAGAGATACGCACGCGCTCGCGCTTTCTGCGGAGTTTTCCGGATTCCACCGTAAAAATCGGGTTCGACGTGCCAGGCCAGGTCGTGTAGTGCACGGGCATTTTCCGGATATTCGCGCAGGCGTCGCGCAGGGCCTCAGTGAGGATTTCGCCGCGCGCCATATCCAGCTCGCCGCCCACCCGCAGGTCGTAGGTGGACAACTGCCCGAGCTGGTAGAAGGCCTCACCCGCGAACCCCAGGCCGCGTGAGGCGTTGTTGGTCACCTGGACCCGGTGCTGCAGCACCAGCGGCTTGTATTGCTTCAGCCAGTAAAGGCCCACCACGCCGAATGGAATCTCCACGTAGTCATCCGTGCGCCTGCTTACAATCCCGGGGAGGCCTTCAGCAATACGCGTCAGCACACGGAGCAGCCCGAGCTTGTACGAGGAGGACTTGCGATCATTCACGATAACGTGACGCAATAATGGCAGACTGCCCGTTCCGTCATCCGGCACCGTCACCACCACCGTCTCCCACTCCAGGTGTTCACGTCCGCTTGTGTCCGGACGCCGCTCGCGCAGCGTTACAACCACGGCGCGGGAGCGCGCAAGGTTTTCGATTTCCCCGGCATTTACCCGATGGAAACCGCGCCGGTGATTTTCTTCCTCGTCGGAGCCGTGACGCAGGCTAATGATCAAATGCCCACCAGGCTTCAGCAGTTCCGCAAGAATGCGGAATGCACGCTCCCTGGAACCCGGCGCCACATGCATCCAGACGGCACTCAGCAGCACCAGGTCGAAACGATGCCCCATCGCTCTCAGTGTCTTCAGGTCCGGCAGGCTGTCATCCAGCCAGGTGACATTAGGATGGGATTGGCTCATGGCCTGCTCGCGCATGCCGGCGCTGGGTTCCACGGCGATGACATCCCAGCCCTTTCCCGCCAGCCAGTTGGCATCGCGGCCGGACCCCGCACCGATATCGCAGGC
>JAWLGG010000164.1:0-6573 GCA_041685155.1 Chromatocurvus sp. | reverse complement strand
GGTACCCCGGAGAGGAGGCAGATCAATGCGAATGGACAAACTGACCAATCAGTTACAGAACGCTCTCGCCGACGCGCAGTCACTGGCGCTGGGCAAGGACCACAACTTCATAGAGCCGGTGCACCTGCTGTCGGCACTGCTGACCCAACAGGGGGGATCGGCGCGGCCATTGCTGCAGAAGGCCGGATGTGACACGACGGCACTGGCCACAGCGGTGTCCGCTGCAATTGCGGCACTGCCCACGGTATCCGGCAGCGGCGGTGAGATACACATTTCCAACGAGCTGGGTCGCATCCTCAATATGACCGACAAGCTCGCCCAGCAGACTGGTGACGCCTACATCTCCAGTGAGCTGGTGCTGCGTGCCATGCTGGAAAGCGGCGGGTCGGACGTGTCGAAGCTGCTGAGCCAGTGCGGCATCACGCCCGACGGACTGAAGGAGGCCATTGCCTCCGTGCGCGGGGGGCAGTCTGTCGACAACCCCGAGGCAGAGGAGTCACGTCAGGCGCTGGAGAAATACACGATTGACCTCACGGAGCGGGCGCGGGACGGCAAGCTCGACCCCGTGATCGGCCGCGATGACGAGATCCGACGCACGATACAGGTGCTGCAGCGCCGCACCAAGAACAACCCGGTGCTCATCGGCGAGCCCGGCGTGGGCAAGACCGCCATCATCGAGGGCCTGGCCCAGCGCGTCGTCAACGGCGAAGTGCCGGAGGGCCTGCGAGACAAGCGCATTCTCTCGCTGGATCTCGGCTCACTGCTTGCGGGCGCCAAGTTCCGCGGTGACTTCGAGGAGCGCCTGAAGGCCGTACTCAACGAGCTTTCCAAGGAGGAGGGCCGCGTGATCCTGTTCATCGACGAACTGCACACCATGGTCGGCGCCGGCAAGGCAGAGGGCTCCATGGATGCCGGCAACATGCTCAAGCCCGCGCTGGCCCGCGGCGAACTGCACTGCGTGGGCGCGACCACTCTCAACGAGTATCGCCAGTATGTAGAAAAGGATGCGGCGCTGGAGCGACGGTTCCAGAAGGTCCTGGTCGAGGAGCCGAATGAGGAAGACACCATCGCGATACTGCGCGGCCTCAAGGAGCGCTACGAGGTCCACCACGGCGTCGACATCACTGACGGCGCGATCATCGCTGCAGCCAAGCTGTCCCAGCGCTATATCACGGATCGTCAGCTGCCGGACAAGGCTATAGACCTCGTGGATGAGGCGGCGAGCCGCATCCGCATGGAGATCGACTCCAAGCCCGAGGCGATGGACCGCCTGGAGCGCCGGCTGATACAGCTGAAGATCGAGCGCGAGGCGGTCAAGAAGGACGATGACGCGGGCGCGGTGAAGCAGCTGGAACTGCTGAACGAGCAGATCGAGAAAGTGGGCCGGGAGTACTCCGACCTCGAGGAGATCTGGAAGGCGGAAAAGGCGTCCCTGCAGGGCGCGGCGCAGATCAAGAGCGAGATCGAGCAGGCCAAGCTGGAGCTCGAGGCCGCGGGCCGCAGTGGTGACCTGACGCGTATGTCGGAACTGCAGTACGGTCGTCTGCCCGAGCTGGAAAAACAGCTGTCACAGGCTCAGGAGGCCGAGAACGCGGAGCGCACCCTGCTGCGCAACAAGGTCACCGAAGAGGAGGTCGCCGAGGTCGTCTCGCGCTGGACCGGGATTCCCGTGGCCAAGATGCTGGAGGGCGATCGCGACAAGCTTTTGCGCATGGAGGAGTCGCTGCACCGTCGCGTCGTCGGACAGGATGAGGCCGTGGGTGCCGTGGCCAACGCAGTACGTCGCTCCCGCGCCGGACTTTCCGACCCCCACAGACCCAACGGTTCTTTCCTCTTCCTCGGCCCGACCGGCGTCGGCAAGACCGAACTGTGCAAGGCGCTGGCCGAATTTCTGTTCGACAGCGAGCAGGCCATGGTGCGTATCGACATGTCCGAATTCATGGAGAAGCACTCCGTGGCCAGGATGATCGGTGCGCCTCCGGGCTATGTCGGCTACGAGGAGGGCGGCTACCTCACTGAAGCCGTGCGCCGTCGACCTTACTCGCTGTTGCTGCTGGACGAGGTGGAAAAGGCCCACCCGGACGTTTTCAATATTCTGCTTCAGGTCTTGGAGGATGGTCGACTGACCGATGGCCAGGGTCGCACGGTGGACTTTCGCAACACTGTCATCGTGATGACCTCGAACCTGGGCTCTGACGTGATCCAGGAACTCGCGGGCGAGGAGAACTACAGTCGCATGAAGTCGGCAGTGATGGATGTCGTCGGTCGGCACTTCCGGCCGGAATTCATCAACCGCATTGACGAGACCGTTGTGTTCCACCCGCTGCAGCAGTCACAGATTCGCGGTATTGCGGACATCCAGCTCAGCGGTCTGCGCGACCGGCTGCTGGAGCGGGACCTGCGCATCGAAATCAGCGATGACTTCATGGACAGGCTGGTCGCTGCGGGCTACGACCCGGTTTACGGGGCGCGTCCGCTCAAGCGAGCGATTCAGCAGGAGCTTGAGAACCCGCTGGCACAACGCATACTGTCCGGGGAGTTCAGCGCCGGCGATGTGATCACCGCGGACCTGAAGGACGATGCGAGCGTGTTTGCCGCCCGGCCTGCAGAGGCTGCGGCGTAGGTAGGCATTCGGTGCCTGGCCCGGCCCCCGAAGAGGAGGGGCCGGGCTCAGTCGTCGCAGTGTACGTCGATGTTGTCCATCGCGTTCTGGCGCTGTGTTGCTATCTCATCCTCGGTCAGGTACCGCAGTTGACCCTGCTCATCGCTAACGCGGATGCGCGCTGCGGTTTCCAGCGTCTGCAGGTTCTGCCGGGCGCGCTCGCAGATTTCGGGGTTTTTCTCGGGCAGCACCTCGACGGCGACCGTTTCCATGGGCTCTTCGCTGTCACCGCTGTCGCTGGCTTCAAACCGGTTGCCGGGGCGGGAGGTGGTCTCTGGCGGCACCGCACCTTCACCGGGCGCGACGCGGCGGAAGCGGTTTGAACCTGTGGAGAATACCTCGTATTCGATGGCGACCTCCGGTGGCCGGTCGCTGACCACCAGGTTGCCGCGTTCATCCTTCCAGCGATAGTAGCTGTCGGCGGCCTGCGCCGTTGAGGCCAGGCCCGCGGCCAGCCCAAGGCTGAGGGCCAGGGCGAGTGCACGCTCGCGACTGCGCCTCGCGGCGTGCGCGACGGGTACAATTGCAGAAACGGTGAGAGGGCGCACGGTGCCTCCGCTGGCGATGAGTTTCAAGTGTCAAAATACCTGACATGTTGGGGCCGCGCAACGTCACAAGTTGCCGGCAATAAGTCACATAAGTGCAGATGAATGTTTGACTTTTGCGCGTTGGGTTCGGACAATCCTGCCCGTCATGTGAGTGGCAACGATCACCGCCGGGTACCCCCGGCCACTGATCCACTGCGTCTGCGGAATATAGCAGTCGCGGCTGCTGGCATGTCCCGTACGTGGTCGTCCGGCGTTGCGCCGGTCGCCACGGGTTCGACACTGCGCTACCCCGCAGGGCGACACATGCACGGGTTCTCGTGACTGTCATTCCTTTGAGGCGCATTACCGGCAATATGCCGGCGTCGATCCCCGGGAGTGGCAAGGCACGCTGGAGAACCATTTCCTGTCTGCTTCCCGCCATACATTGAAAAGGCACTTGCCCGCGAGGGGTACGCGCGTGGCTTTGCAGATGGGAGAGACGCAGTGGAGTTGTTATCAGGTGGCGAGATGATCGCCCAGGCCCTTGAAGACGAGGGCGTCGAGTTTATTTTCGGGTATCCGGGCGGGGCTGTCCTGCACATCTACGATGCCCTGTTCAAGTCCAACGGGGTTCCACATGTACTGGTGCGCCACGAGCAGGCGGCCACGCATGCCGCCGATGGCTACGCCCGTGCCACGGGCAAGCCTGGCGTGGTACTGGTGACCTCGGGCCCCGGCGCAACCAATGCCATTACGGGCATCGCGACAGCCTACATGGATTCGATACCCATGGTGGTCTTCTCCGGCCAGGTTGCCTCGCACCTGATTGGAGAGGATGCCTTTCAGGAGACGGACATGGTGGGTGTCTCGCGGCCGATCGTGAAACACAGCTTCATGATCCGTCACGCGAGCGAGCTTCCCGCGGTCATAAAGAAAGCGTTTACGCTCGCGACGACCGGTCGGCCCGGCCCCGTGGTTATCGATATCCCCAAGGACGTCACGCGCCCGGACGAGAAGTTCGAGTATCACTATCCCGACTCCGTGCGCATGCGCTCCTATTCACCCGCCCAGCGCGGGCACACGGGCCAGATAAAGAAGGCCGCGCGAATGCTGCTCGGGGCCAGGCGGCCCATGATCTACAGTGGCGGTGGCGTGATTCTTGGCGAAGCCAGCGAACTGCTGGTGGCGCTGGCAAGGCACCTCAACTACCCGGTGACCAACACCCTGATGGGGCTCGGTGCCTATCCAGGCAGTGACCGGCAGTTCCTGGGCATGCTGGGCATGCATGGCTTTTATGAGGCGAACATGGCCATGCACAACGCCGATGTCATTCTCGCCGTGGGTGCGCGCTTCGACGACCGTGTCACCAATACCGTAAGCAAGTTCTGTCCCGGCGCCAGCATCATTCATATTGATATTGATCCGGCCTCCATTTCCAAGACTGTACCCGCCGATATTCCGATTGTCGGGCCGGTGAGAGAGGTGCTTACGGAGCTGATCAGCCAGCTGCAGAAACTGCAGGCGGGCGAGTCGGAAGCCCTGCCGGACGCCGATGCCCTCGGGCGCTGGTGGCAGCAGATCGAGACGTGGCGAGAGAAGCATGGCCTGTGGACCGGGCGTCGCTATGGCGAGAGCGAATTCATCATGCCGCAGCAGGTGATTGAGAGCCTGTACCGGGCAACCGGTGGCGATGCCTATGTCACGTCCGACGTCGGCCAGCACCAGATGTTCGCGGCACAGTACTATCCCTTTGACAAACCGCGTCGCTGGATAAACTCGGGTGGGCTCGGCACCATGGGCTTTGGTCTGCCCGCCGCGATGGGTGTGAAACTGGCTTTTCCGGACAGTGATGTCGCATGCGTCACGGGTGAGGGCAGCATCCAGATGAATATCCAGGAGCTGTCAACCTGCAAGCAGTACAACGCACCGATCAAGATTATCAACCTGCGCAACAACTCTCTCGGCATGGTCAAGCAGTGGCAGGACATGCAGTACGAGGGGCGCTACGCCATGAGCACCTACGAGGATTCACTGCCCGACTTCATCAAGCTGGTGGAGGCCTACGGTCACGTCGGCATGCAGGTGCGAAAGTTGTCAGATCTTGATGCGGCGATGGACGAGGCCTTCGCGATGCGTGACCGCCTGGTGTTCCTCGACGTCTACGTTGATCCCATGGAGCACGTTTACCCCATGCATGTCGCGCCAAACGGGTCCATGAAGGATATGTGGCTTAGCAAGACGGAGAGGAGCTGACATGCGTCGCATTATTGCTATTCTGCTGGAAAACGAACCCGGCGCGCTGTCCCGCGTTGTCGGCCTTTTCTCCCAGCGCGGCTACAACATCGAGACACTGAACGTAGCTCCGACCGAGGATCCGACCCTGTCGCGCCTCACATTGACCACCGTCGGCGACGACAAGCACATCGAGCAGATCACCAAGCATCTGCACCGCCTTGTTGACGTGGTCAAGCTGGTTGACCTGACCGGCGGGGCGCACGTCGAGCGCGACTTGATGCTGATCAAGGTCCGGGCGGTCGGGCCCCAGCGCGAGGAGATCAAGCGCACCACGGATATTTTTCGTGGTCAGATCGTCGATGTGGCGCCGAGCGTCTATACGATTCAGCTCACGGGCACGAGGGACAAGCTGGATTCCTTCGTCGCGGCGATGGCGGAGATGGACATTCTCGAGGTGGTCCGGTCCGGGGTTGCGGGGATTGCGCGGGGGGATCGGGTGTTGCGGCTTTAGGTTCGGTGGCTCGTTGTTTGTTTGGTTCGGTGGCGAGCGCGAAGTGATTTCCCTCAACGGGACACGCTACAAGCACATCCATGTGCGCTCGGCGCCGGCCATCCATGGCCGGCGACGGTCCCGTTGAGGGAAATCACTCCGCGCTCTTCCATTCGCACATCGTGGCACCGCCCCAAAATCCGGGCGGGAGGTGCGAGCAGTCCTCGAAAATGAGTGTCGCAACGCTGGTCTGATCGCCGCCGCTGGTCTCTGGAGGCAGTGGAGTAGCGCTCGATGAACGGAGGGGCGAGGCATCTCGGACGTTCGCGCCTCCCCTCCTTCTCACCGGGAAGAACGCACGATAACGATGAACGCAGATACGATCTTCTCGCCGCTGATGATCGATCGCATTCTGAGCGACCCGGGGCCACTTGCCTTTCACGGCGGGAGTTGGGTACACAAAGAAGCAATGATATTCACAGCTGAGGAGCAGGAGCGCATCATAGAGGCAGCAAAGAGGGCAACGATAGCTGGGTATGAGCATGACTGGCGTGCTATGCATTGGACGTTCTACTGTATGGTGACAGGACTACCAATAAAGGAAAACCAGTACAATGCAGAGTTTCACCACATCACAAGCGACTATACATTCGATGTAG
>JAWLGG010000001.1:0-26556 GCA_041685155.1 Chromatocurvus sp. | reverse complement strand
GTTCCCTCCGGCGGCGGACACGCCGAGATCCCATCCATGGGGGCTCGGCTGCGGCCGTCCTGGCCGCAGACGGTCCGCCACCGGAGGGAACCGCGACAGGCCCTTACCTCGTGCCAGGGTGGAGCTCCGCAATGTCAGACCACCGCTGCAACACTCGGGTCAGGTTGCCACCGACGGAGGTCTCCGGTCGGGGTGGTGGGTGGGGCGGCCAATCAGGTCGCGCTTTGCGGGGTGAGCGGCAGCGGTGGTTTCCGCGAGCACTGTTTGAGTCCGGGATCGCGTAGCGATTCCGGAGGAGTTGCGCAGCGGCCGCTGCCGCTCACCCCGCAGCGACCGGCCGCCCCACCCACCACCCCGACCGGAGACCGGCGAAAGCGAGCCCGACGTTTCAGCCGACCCGCAATTACGGTAGCATCGCCCCACCCCCGAAGCAGACTCAAAGGCCGCCCCGCTTGGACTCACTCACCCTCCGCCGCCCGGACGACTGGCATGTACACCTGCGCGACGGCGCCATGCTGCCTCACACCTGCGCCGACATGGCGCGTTACATGGGCCGCGCTATCGTCATGCCCAACCTGACACCTCCGGTGACGACGGTGGCTCTTGCAGAGGCCTATCGCGCGCGGATCATCGACGCAATGGCCGGGCTGCCGCGACAGTTTGAACCGCTGATGACGCTGTACCTGACGGATAACACCAGCGCCGACGAGATACGCCGGGCGGCGGACAGCGAAAGCGTTCACGCGGTCAAGCTCTACCCCGCCGGCGCCACCACCAACTCCGACGCCGGCGTCGCGGCGCTGGAGTCCCTCTACCCGATATTCGAGGTGATGCAGGAGGTGGACCTGCCCCTGCTGGTGCATGGGGAAGTGACCGACGCCGGCACCGATATTTTTGATCGCGAGGCGGTTTTCATCGAAAGACACCTGGCGCCCATCGTCGCAGGTTTCGACAGGCTGCGCGTCGTCCTCGAGCACATCACCACAGGCGACGCGGTACACTTTGTCGCCAGCGCCAGGGCAGGCGTAGCGGCGACGATCACGGCGCACCACCTGCTGTTGAATCGCAACGATATGCTGGTTGGCGGCATCAGGCCACACTATTACTGCCTGCCGGTGCTGAAGCGACAGCGGCACCAGGAGGCGCTCATTGCCGCAGCCACCAGCGGCGATCCGCGTTTTTTCCTCGGCACCGATTCCGCGCCACATACCCGCGGCAGCAAGGAGTCGAGCTGCGGCTGCGCCGGCGTATACACCGCGCATGCGGCTCTGGAGCTCTATGCCGAGGTCTTCGATGCACAGGACGTACTGCCGGCGCTTGAGCTGTTCGCCTCACTCAATGGCCCGGCGTTCTACGGCCTGCCCGTGAATGAAGACACGGTAACCCTCGAGCGCAGAAAGGTACCTGTACCGCCCGAGCAGACACTGGGCGATCAGACGCTGGTTCCCCTGCGCGGCGGGGAATCCCTGCACTGGCAGGTTGCAGGCCTGTGACCGAACCCGCCAGGGACAGCCTGATCCGGCAGCGATTCCGCGGCTTTCTGCCCGTGATAATCGATCTGGAAACCGGCGGTTTCAATTGTGCTACAGATGCGATTCTGGAAATAGCCGCCACCGTTGTGCGCATGGATGAAGACGGCGTTCTCGGTGTGCACCGCACCTACAGCCATAACGTGGCGCCCTTCGAGGGCGCAAACATAGAGCAGGCGGCGCTGGACTTTACCGGTATCGACCCGCACCACCCCTTCCGCGGGGCGATCGACGAGCATGAGGCACTGACAGAGATATTCCGGGTGATACGCAAGGAGATCCGCGATCAGGGCTGCAGCCGCGGCATCATTGTGGCACACAACGCGCACTTCGATGCGGGCTTCATCAATGCCGCCGTGGCACGCAACGCGATAAAGCGCAATCCGTTCCATCCGTTCTCACACTTCGACACCGCAACCCTGGCCGGGCTGGCCTTCGGCCAGACTGTCCTGGCAAAAGCCTGCACCGAGGCCGGAATAGCGTTTGACAATGCCGAGGCGCACTCAGCAGCCTATGACGCGGAGCGTACCGCCGAACTGTTCTGCGATATTGTCAATCGCTGGCGGGAAATGGGTGGCTGGCTGGATTCACCGCCCTCCCAGTGAGAGTGAGCCACTGGGCCGCCATTCACCGCGTGACCCGCCAGCCTGCATGGCTACGAAGGTTTGTCGTCCTCGCCACTGATCTCATTGAGCAGAGTTTCGAGCTCTGCCACCACATCCTCGACGCTGTCATAACCGAGCCAGCGATACTTGAGGCGCTCATCCAGCGGCAGCAGCTGCAGCAGACTGAATGCCACGGACCAGGCGTTGTCGTAATCGACCGCAAGCTGGAGCTGCTCGACGTGCGGATGCGTTTCCAGCGAGCGCAGGACAGACACCAGACCTTGCCAGTCGTCATGCAGGGGCGCTCGCGGCAGGGCCTCGCGGAAGGTCACGCTGCCCATGACAAGCTGGCTGGCGAGCCGCTCTGTGCTGTGCAGGTCGAAGCGTTCTGCGCCCTCGATCGTCACACCGAGCAACCCGTTTGGCAGCTGGTCGTAGTCCACGATGCGTGCATAGGTCCCGTAGTCCCCGAGAGCCGGTTCACCGCGGCCCACCACCTCACCGCCGCGACTGGTCCATACCACACCGAAGCCGGTGCCGGAACGCGCGCAGCTTTTTATCAGGTCGAGGTAGCGCTGTTCGAAAATCTGCAGCGGCATGCGCCCATGTGGGAACAGCACTGACGACAGGGGAAACAGGGGAATGTCTTCAGAGGAATTACTCACGCGGGCTCACTCTCCAGTTCCAGGGTTTGTAACAGCGCCATCGCCTCGTCCCGGGACTCTCCGCAGACCTCGGGCTCGGCGAGGAACTGACGACAGAACAGGGGCCGTTCCGGCGCGCCGAACAGCGCGCAGCGATTGCCGCCGTCGAGATGTACGCAGCGCTCACCGGCAGCCTTGCCGTCGGGCATGCCGTGAAAGGGCTGCACGATACGTGGTGCAATACAACAGGCACCGCAGCCAGCTCTGCACTCCATATCAAGCCGCCTCACTGCCCAGGGGCTTGAACAGGATGATGAGACGAGGCAACAGCAGAAGCGCGCCGATGACGGCTGCGACCATGGCAACCACGGTAAGCAGCCCGAAGTACAGGCTCGGGTTGAAGTTGGAGAAGGTGAGCATGGAAAAGCCCACCACCAGCGTCACCGTCGTATAATAGAGTGCCCGGCCGATACTCGCATGGCAGCGGTACATGGTGTCGCGATAGTTGCGGTCGGTCGGGAACTCCCGGCGGAAGCGATGCACGTAGTGAATGCAGTTGTCCACGCCTATGCCCACCACAATAGCCGCGATGGTAATAGTCATGATATCCAGTGGGATGCCAAGCAGACCCATGATGCCGAGCACCAGACCAGCCGCAAGCGTGACGGGAGCCAGTGCCAGCAGCGACAGCCACAGCGAGCGGAACAGCAGCCAGAACATCACGAGGATGGCGAGAAACACCGTTCCCAGCGTCATGATCTGCGACTTGAACAGGCTCTGCAGCACGTTGTTGTAAAGCACCAACATGCCGGTGAAGTGCACCTGTTCCGCGCTAAGGCCATCGAGGCCGGCAAGCTCGTCGTGCAGCTGACGCAGAAACACGTCGCGCTGCAGCTCTTCGCTGGTTTCCTTGACGCGCACGGTGATGCGCGCCTCCTCACGCTCCTCGTCGAAATAGGGGTCGACCATCAGGGCGGCGGTCTCCGGTGGAAAGCTGCGCTGCACCAGCGCCAGTTCAACGCCACCGATGTCGTCGCCGAGCAGCGTCTTTACCAGGCTGAACGTCGTCGACAGGGAGAGCACCTTGCCCGTTTCGACACGCCCGTCCACAGCCGCGTGCGCGGCATCGACCACATTCATGCCCTGCAGTGAAAACCAGTAGCTCGGGCTGAAATCCCCCTCGGCTTCACCGCTGTCGAAACCACTGTCGAAGCCGTCGTCCCAGTCCTCGAACCCGGCGTCGTCGTCAAAGCCAGCGTCCTCGCTGGCACCGCCGCCACTGTCGGCAAAGCTGTCCGCGTCGTTGGCGAACGGGTCATCCGGATCGAGGGCCTCGCCATCGCCGGAGCCATTGCCCAGGTTCTCGAGCCCGGGCAGCGGTGCGCTTTTGTCCGGCGCCTTGATAATGATATCGAGGGGTATCGTGCCGCCAAGACGGGAATCGAGCAACTCCATGCCCTGGTAGATTTCCGTGCTTTCCTTGAAGTAGTCGATGAAGCGGTTTTCCACTTTCAGGCGCGATACGCCAACCGCCACCAGGACGCACAGCAGGGCGCTGGTCAGCAGTACCGCGTTGCCATGGCGGTCCGCGACGCCGGCGAGACGCACCGTCAACGGCGTACCGCTGTCCACAGGCGCCATGGCGCGGCCCTGGGGCCACAGCTGCATCAGCGACGGCACGAGGGTAAAAGCCACCACGAACGCGGTGCAGATACCCACGGTCATCATCAGGCCGAAGTCGATGACAGGCTGGATGGCCGAAACCAGCAGGGACACAAAGGCGACCATGGTCGTGATGGCCGTATAGAAGCAGGGAACCGCCATGAGACGGGTGGTCTCGCGCACGCGCTCATAAAGATCTCCGTCGGGCTTCAGCGCGTGCAGTTCCCGGTAGCGCACGACCAGGTGAATAGACAACGCCAGCGTCACGATCAGCAGCACGGCCACAAAGTTGGACGAGATCACCGTCATGCGCCAGTCGAGGAAGGCCAGCAGGCCGAGCATCATGGTGACGGTGGCCGTGCAGGTCGCCAGCGGAATGACCACCCAGCGTACCCGCCGGAAAATGAGCCCCAGTATCACCACCATCACGCCGAGGATGGCGCTGCCGAAAAAAACCAGGTCGCTGCGCACGAAGCTCACCATATCGGCGGCGATCATCGGCACGCCGCCCACGAACAGATTTGCGTGCTCCCGGTAGCCGTCCGAGATATCCCGCACCGACTCCACCAGCGCCGCCTGTCTTTCCAGCAGCAGCGCGCTGCGCTGTTTGAAATCCGCCTCCACATTGGCCAGTTCGCCGGCCTCGTCCCCGGAGAGACCCTCACTGTCACGCCTGGCGCGTAGTGCCTCGCGACGCTGCAGCAGCTCGAAATAGACCTCGTCCCGCTCAAGGTTGATCTGCACTGCCGTGACTTCGCCGTCGCTGCTCACCAGCAGGTTGGCGTACAGCGGACTGGTCGTGAACTCCGTCAGCGCCTGCTCACGGTCCACTTCCGGGTCGCGGAGGGTGGGCAGGGGCTCACCGGACGTTACCGCGGAGAGCCCCACCGGCGGGCTTTCCAGCAGGGGCACGTCAAGGATCGTGGTGACGGAGGAAACGCCGGACAGGGCCTGCAGCTCATCGCGCATGCTCGCCAACGGCTCAAGGGAGGCATCGCTAAGCAGCGGCGCATCGGGCTGCCAGGTAATGACAAGAAATTCCTCGGCACTGTAGCGCTTGCCCACCTCGCGGAAGAAGTCCAGTGCCGGGTCCCCCTGCAGCAGCAGTGAATCCGCCGAGGCGTCCAGGCGGATCTTTCCCAGCTGCGTGGCAGCCAGCCCGGTGAGCAGTACCAGCAGCATGACCACCAGTCTCGGTCGGCGCAGCACGGCGCTGTCGTAGGCGGACATCACGAGGTTTCTCATTCCCTGGCTCCCTGTTGCAGGCGTTGCAGCAGTTTGCCGTGAATACCGGCAAAGCCACCGTTGCTCATGATCACAATACGGTCGTCGGCGCGCACCTGATCAGCCACCGCCTCGATGATACTTTCTACACTGCTATGGACGCTCGCGCCGGAATTCCCGTCCGCCATGTCGCCGAGAGACCAGTCCATGCCCGGCGGCTGGTACCAGAGTACCCTATCGGCCAGCGCCGCCGACTCGGCAAGCCGCTCCCGATGACGACCCATGCGCATGGTGTTCGAGCGCGGCTCGATCAGCGCCAGTATGCGTGACCGCGGCGCACTGGCGCGCAGCCCTTCAAGCGTCGTCGCGATCGCCGTGGGGTGGTGGGCAAAATCGTCGTACACCCGCACCCCCGCTATCTCACCGAGAAGCTCGAGGCGCCGCCTGACGCCGAGAAACAGCCGCAGCGCATCGACGGCGATAGCGGGCGGCACCCCGACATGGCGAGCCGCGGCGATCGCCGCAAGCGCATTCTCCGCGCTGTGACGACCGAGTTGACCCCAGGCCAGGTGGCCGACCGGCTGGCCGGCGTGCAGAATCGACAGCTCGGCAGCGTCAGGCGTCAGCAATCGCGCCTCCCAATCTGCACCGTCGTTATCACCGGCGACGGCAAAGGTTTCCAGCGGCGTCCAGCAGCCCATGGCGACGACCACATCCAGCGCCTCGCTCACGCGCGGCCTGACGATACGGCCGCCGCCCGGGACGCAGCGCACCAGGTGGTGAAACTGACGCTGTATCGCCGCGAGGTCGGGAAATATATCCGCATGATCATATTCGATGTTGTTGATCGCCAGCGTACGCGGACGGTAGTGCACGAACTTGGAGCGTTTGTCGAAGAACGCAGTATCGTACTCGTCCGCCTCGACCACAAAGAAGTCACTCTCACCCTCACGCGCAGAAACGCCGAAATTTCCCGGCACGCCGCCGATCAGAAAGCCCGGCGACAACCCGGCATGATCCAGTATCCAGGCCAGCATGCTGCTGGTTGAGGTCTTGCCGTGGGTGCCCGCCACCGCCAGCACCCATTTGTCGCGCAGGATATTCTCGGCGAGCCACTGTGGGCCGGAAACATAGGGAATATTGGTATCCAGCGCATACTCCACGGCCGGATTGCCGCGTGAAAGCGCATTGCCGATTACCAGCTGGTCCGGTGCCGGCTGCAGATGCTCCGGCGCGTAGCCCGAGCTAAGTTCAATACCCGCCGCCTCCAGTTGCGTACTCATCGGGGGATAGACGTTGCTATCCGACCCGGTGACGCGAAAGCCGCGGCGCTGCGCCAGCAGGGCGATGCCGCCCATGAAGGTGCCGCAGATGCCGAGGATGTGGATATGTGGCAAGACTGAACACTCCAAAAAGCGTAAAATCTTACCACGAGTGTGATGCAGACCCCACGCGACCTGTGCCCGGGCCGTTCAAATCACGTATGATCACTACAGGTCACCAGCTTTCCGCAGGAAACGGACTTCATGCCCAAGCAGAACGCCTTTTACGCGCAATCCGGTGGCGTCACCGCCGTCATCAATGCCTCGGCCTGCGGCGTACTCGAAACCGCAAGGGAGCACCGCGGGCAGATCGGCAAGGTCTATGCCGGCCGCAACGGCATCATCGGCGCCCTGCGCGAGGATCTCATCGATACCAGCAAGGAGAGCCGCAGCGCCATCCACGGCCTCCTCACCACGCCCTCCGGGGCCTTCGGTTCCTGCCGTCACAAACTGAAATCGCTGGAGGAAAACCGCGCCGAATACGAACGGCTCATCGAGGTTTTCAGGGCTCACGACATCGGCTATTTTTTCTACAACGGCGGCGGCGACTCGGCTGATACCTGTCTCAAGGTGTCGCGACTGAGCGAATCCCTTGGCTATCCGATTCAGGCCATCCATATCCCCAAGACCATCGACAATGACCTCGCCGAGACGGACAACTGCCCGGGCTTCGGATCCGTCGCCAAGTACGTTGCCATCTCCACACGCGAGGCGGCAATGGATGTCGCCTCCATGTGCGAAAGCTCGACCAAGGTGTTCATCCTGGAAGTGATGGGACGACACGCTGGATGGATTGCCGCCGCGGCCGGGCTGGCGGCCGAGGAGGACGGGGACGCCCCACACATCATACTGTTCCCCGAGATCAGCTTTTCCCGCGAGCGCTTCCTGACCCGGGTCAGGCGCACGGTGAAAAAGCACGGTTACTGCGTCATCGTCGCCTCAGAGGGCGCGCAGTACGCCGACGGCACCTTCCTCAGCGAAGCGGGCACCCGCGACGCCTTCGGGCACGCCCAGCTGGGCGGCCTGGCGCCCGCGCTGGCCGACATGGTGAACAGCGAGCTCGGCTACAAATACCACTGGGCCGTGGCCGACTACCTGCAGCGCTCGGCACGTCATATTGCCTCCCAGACCGACGTCGACCAGGCCTATGCGCTCGGCCGTGCTGCGGTCGAGATGGCGCTGGCCGGGAAAAACGCCGTCATGCCCTGCATCGTGCGCGGCCAGGGCAAGCGTTACCGCTGGTCCATCGGCGAGGCCCCGCTGGAGAAGGTCGCCAATCGGGAGAAAAAGATGCCGCGGGACTACATCACCCGCGACGGTTTCGGCATCACGCAGAAAGCCCGCGACTATCTGTCCCCACTGGTCGTCGGTGAAGCCTACCCGCCCTACCGGAACGGCCTGCCCCGCTACACGCGCCTGAAGAACGTCAGCGTGCCGCGCAAGCTGCGCAAACGGTTCAAGGTGTAGTGCGCCACCGGGCTCGCCCTAGAGATTTTGACGGCCGCTCGGGGTACAATCCGCGGCCTTCCACCCACTGCAAAGAGGTCGACTCATGTACAGGAACGAACAATTCAACCGCTGGCGCCGCCATCCGTGGCACGGACTGCACACGCGCGCTGATGGAGCCCCGGAGGATATCGTTCAGGTGTACATCGAGATGCTCCCCACCGACGTGGTCAAGTACGAGCTGGACAAGGGCTCAGGCTTCCTCACCGTTGATCGCCCGCAGCGCACAACGTCAAGCCCGCCCGCACTTTACGGCTTCATTCCGCGAACCTACTGTGCCGAGGAAGTAGCAGGATTGTGCCCCGATGCCGAAGAGGCCGACGGCGACCCCCTCGACATCTGCGTCTACTCCGAGCGCCTGATCAACCGGGCCGACATCGTGCTCAACGCGCGCGTGGTTGGCGGCATCCAGATGATCGACGACGGCGAGGCCGACGACAAGATCATCGCCATTCTGGACGGCGACAATATCTGGGGCGGCGCCCGGGATATTGCGGACCTGCCGGACATCAAGGTAGAGCGCCTGCAGCATTACTTTTCAACCTACAAGCTGGTGCCCGGCAAGGACATCAACATCAAGGTCGACCACGTCTACGGCCGTGATGAGGCGCTCAAGGTGATCGCCGCTGCCGAGAAGGACTACAGCAATCACTATGGGCATCTGCTGCAGCAGAAGGTGGAGTGATGTTGTTGGGGCCTGACCCGGGGTCTGACCCATTCGGGTCTGACCCCCTTAGGGGGCCTGACCTCAAAGGGTCAGGCCCCAGCGTCAGACCCCAGCAGCCCCTCCAGCTCAGGCTCTAAAACCTCCCGACACGCAATATCACGACCATCCCAGGCCCACCGCAGCAGCTGCGGGGTAAGCCTGGACTCAAGCTGGCGCGACAGCGGCGCAAAGCTCAGATGCCAGCGCTCCGGTGCAACACCGCCGCGATCAACGGCGTAGGGACGGAAGAAGCCGTGGCATGCGTCCCGCGCCATGCGCGCGTCCAGCCAGGAGTGCAGGGCGTCGAACGTCCCCCCTTCACAGACTTCCGAGGGAACCAGCCTTACGGACTCACCCGGGGGCAGGGCGGCGGCATCAAAGACATCCAGATCCGTCCCCCAGTGATGCCGCGAGGCACCCGGCAACGCGGAAAAACGCAGTACGGCGTGGACCCGCTCCGCGTCGGTCATTGTCGACAGGTCCACCGCCACGCCGAGGTCATCGTGCACCGGCCGCTCTCCCCTCAGCTTGCCGTTCCATATGGCTGCCTGCCGGTCAAAGGAGCGGTGGCTGCTGGCAATGGCGAGGTCAAACCCGGCGGCAGCGGCGTCGCGCTGCAGCGCGGCGAAGGCCTCGGCGGCCAGAGGATGCAGACCGTGCCCGTCGCCGACCGCACACAGATGAGAGCTGTCGATACCGGTGAGCTGCGCATCGCTGATGCAGGAGGATACCGATGCCACAGGCCCCCTCACGCCGTGGGATCCAGGCTGAACGGCAGCGTTCCCCGCACACTGACCGCGGAAGCCGAGACATCGCAGCCCACTGCGAGCACCTCCACCCCGGCCTCGATAGCACTGCCCAGCGCCTCGCGATAGGCGGGGTCGATATCGCCGGCGACGCAGACGCGACGCACCCCCGTGTGCATAGCGCAGAACACCAGCAACGAGCGCGTGTCGCCCGACAGCGCCGCCTGCAGCGCCAGAATATGCTTGCGCCCGCGGCTGCTGACCGCATCCGGAAATGCGCCCCAGCCACCATCGCGGCAGAGGGTAACGGACTTGACCTCGACGATCACGCGACCGGCATCGCCCTCCAGCACCAGGTCGGCGCGGGTCCCTGAAGCGACAGTGACCTCGCTGCGACAGGCCGGATAATCGTCAAAGCCGGCAACGGCGCCGGCTGCAAGCGCCTCCCGGACCACCGCATTGGCCCGGGCGGAATGCACACAGACCATGCCCGTGCCCGTCTTCGCGACCTCCCAGGTGTGCGGGTACTTGCGCGTCGCGGAGTCGCTGGTGGAGAGCCACACGGGGCTGCCCGCCTCGGCGCACCCGGTCATGGCGCCTGTGTTGGGGCAATGCACGGTCAGCGCGCTGCCGTCCGCGAGCGTGACATCCGCCAGGAAGCGCTTGTAGCGGCGCAGCAGGCGCGCCTCGACGAGGCCGGAGAATTCCATGCTCGATCCTTTCTGGTCGGATGAAAACCGTGAGAATACCTCGCCCGCGGACCTCATGCACAGACGCTCCACAGGCGGTGGCAGCGCGCACCGGGAAACACCGAATTTTTTTCTGGATTGGACCGGTATTATCTGGTAGTTTCAGCGCCCCTTGGCGTCACTGGGCGCATTTTCGCCCTGTATCCGCCAACGCTACCGTGACGTTTTGTATGGAAACCGCCATGCCAGCTAAGACAGCGACGAAGAAACCTGCAGTGGCCAAGACAGCCCCTGCAAGCAAGAAATCAACCGCCGGAAAGACGGCCGCGACAACGGATTTCAAGAACTTCGAACCGTACAAGCCAAAGCGCGGCGAAGAGTACATGAGTGACGCGCAACTGGCGCATTTCAAGTCCATCCTGCGCAAGTGGAAGGCCGAACTGATGCAGGAAGTCGATCGCACCGTCATGCACATGAAAGATGAGGCGGCCAATTTTCCGGACCCGGCAGATCGCGCCACCCAGGAAGAGGAATTCAGCCTCGAACTGCGCACCCGCGATCGCGAGCGCAAGCTGATCAAGAAGATCGACCAGACCATCGAGCGGCTGGAGCAGGACGACTACGGGTTCTGCGATGCCTGCGGCATAGAGATCGGCATCAAGCGCCTCGAGGCGCGCCCGACGGCGACCCTGTGCATCGACTGCAAGACCCTGGCGGAGATCAAAGAGCGCCAGGAAATGGGCTGAACTGCGCCGGGTGAATGACACCCGCCACGCCCGACAGCACTGATCTGTACCGGGGGCGCTTTGCCCCCTCCCCCTCGGGGCCGCTGCACCTGGGTTCTCTCCTCACGGCGCTTGCCAGCTACCTCGACGCCCGCCGTGCCGGTGGGCAGTGGCTGCTGCGGATCGAGGATATCGACCCGCCCCGAGAGCCCCCGGGAGCCGCGGATGCGATCCTGGCCTGCCTCGACGCACACTCATTGCAGCCGGATGCGCCGGTACTGTTCCAGCACACGCGCAGCGCCGCCTACGACAGCGCGCTGGACACGCTGGCGGCGCAGGACCTGCTCTTTCACTGCGCCTGCACGCGGCGTGAACTGGGTCCGGCGGGGAGTTGTGGTGGGCGCTGCCAGGGCGCCACAATGCGACCGGACGGTCCCTCTGCACTGCGCGTCCGGCTCACCCGGAGCTTTGAAGCGACATTCACCGATCTGGTGCAGGGAAATCAGTCATTGCACGACGCACAAGTCCCGCGGGATTTCGTGGTACGCCGCAAAGACGGCCTGTACGCCTACCAGCTTGCCGTGGTTATCGACGAGGCCTTCCAGGGCATCACGCATGTGATCCGCGGCATTGACCTGCTACCCACAACCTTTCAGCAGCGCTACCTGCAGCAGGCACTCGGCCTGCCGCAGCCAGCCTACGGGCACATCCCCGTCATTACGGACGCGAAGGGTCGCAAGCTGAGTAAACAGAACCGGGCGCCGGCCGTAGACCCGACAACGCCTCTGCAAACCCTGAAGAGGCTGCTCGCTTTCCTGCGCCAGCGCGTGCCGGATGCGGCGACAGTTGCCCAGTTACTTGAGCGCGCTGCCGATGCCTGGGACAGGGAGGCCCTGCAGGGAATCCGCCACGTCCCGGCGGCCTGAGCCGCGCCACGCAGAAGTGTCAGCTCCGTTCGTGGCGCGATCCCGGATCGCCCACGGCGATAGTGCTGCAGCCGAGCATTACCGAACTTACCGCGTGGCCGCAGCCGTGGATCGGTGGGCCATGATGTCTAGAAGCGGTAGTTCACGCGCAGGCCGACCTCGCGCTTGTCCAGGGGCGACAGGGAAACGCCCTGCTTCGCCGTCAGGGACGGGAACTGCGTCGGTGACCCCCAGTCCGTCCAGCGTGCACCCGTCATCCAGGCCTCCTCATCCGTCAGGTTGGTGGAGAAGAGCTCGACACTGAAGCTCTCGGCCTCGATGCCAGCGCGCAGGTTGAGCAGCCAGTAGTCCTCCAGCTTCGCAAGATTGGACTCGTCGACGAAGGCCTCGCCCTGGTAGAGCAGGTCGCCGCGTACATAGGCCGGCAGATCGAACAGCCGGAAATCCCAGATCAGCGAACTGTTGCCGCTCCACTCGGGCTGACGCGGCGTCTGGTTGCCTTCCATCTGCGAGAAGCCAGCCACCGGCGCCACGAAGTTGAACACGTAGTCGTCGTACTCCGAACCCGTGTAGGCCGCGTTCAGTTTCCACAGCAGCGCATCGGTCACGCGATAGGACAGCTCGAGCTCGGCACCGGACATCGTTGCATTGCCGGGGAGGAGAATATTGCGAGCCGTGCCCAGCGGCACCAAGGAGCCGTCTGCATTCTGGATGCGTTTGGGATCGCCCACGGCCTGCCCCAGGGCGGGATCACAGCCTGTGCCGCCGATATCCGGCGCGCGGCAGGTCTCGTTGATGGAGAACGACGAACGGCCCTTGATGTTCTCCCATTCGTAGTAATAGACAGACAGGTTGACCTGCCCACGGCCGTCCATGAAACCCTGCTTGATGCCGATCTCCCAGGCATCGAGAGATTCCGCATCCAGCGATTCACTGATGGTGGGGTCCTGTTCCAGGTACTGGGCGCGCTCGCGGTCATCTGCGTTGATGAAGAAGGTGTTGAAGTCACCGGCGATCATGCCCTCGGAGTAGCTGGCCCAGAGATTCGTCGTGTCTGTCGGTGTCCAGCGCAGGATCACACGCGGCAGGAATTCATCATACGTCTCCTCCAGCAGTGCGCCGCCGGGAGATACCAGGCCGCCGCCCTTGGTCAGGGTATCCTCCTGATAGCGGCCCTCCACGCTCAGGGTCAATGACTCGGTAATGTCGTAGTCAAACGCAGCGAAGAAGCCCTCGACCTCTGCCTCATCGGCATTGGCGACCCCAAGGTTGAAGACAAGATTGAGGATGCCGGGCTGTCCGCCGAGACAGCCCTCCGGATAATTGTCCAGAAGCGGCGCCTGCTGGGTCGCGAAGCAGGACGTCGTCGCATTGCCGCCCTCGCCGGAGGCCGTGAACTCCTGCTCGTAGGTGTTGTAGCCGACCAGCCAGCGCAACCTCTGCTCCTGCGGGCTCGAGAGGCGAATCTCGAAGCTCTCGTCCTCCATGACCTGCGGGTCGTTGGCGAAGAATGTCAGCCGATCCGAGATATCAAAATCACGCAGGAAATTGGCGTTCTGTTCATTTTTCCCCCAGGACACGTCCAGGCTGTAGCCATTGTCAAAGGCGTAGGTACCCATCAGCGTCAGGCGCTCCGTTTCACGCTCGAGCCCGACATCGTTGATGGACGGCAGACCGGAAAATGCATCCAGCGGCTCGGTCAGACCCTGCACCTCGGGGAAGTCCGGGAGCGTCGTGTTGGCGGAGATTGCCTTGAAACCGGGGTCTGTCACCACGCTGCTGCCGTAGGGCACCTGGCCACAGATGTAGCGCGTCGGCGACGCGGGACCATCCGGCGCGTTGATGGTGGTACCAGTGCAGGTGTCGTTGAGAATCCCCGAGACAAAGCCCTGCGCGGGTGCGCCGTCGCTGTCCTCGGAATACGCATAGCGCATCTTGAACTCGAGGTTCTCGGAGGCGTTCCACTTGATAACGCCGTTCCAGGTTTCGGTTTCCTCGTTGCCCATGCGGCCGCCGTCGGTTGCGATCCAGTGGCCGGTCTTGTCATAGAGGCGCGCACTCACGCTGGCCGACAGGACGTTTTCGATCAGCGGGACCTCAAGCATGCCGCTGAAGTCATTATTGCTGCGGTTGGTGGTGCGCAGCTGCAGCTGGCCGGCGACCTCTTCCATGTTCGGGTCGCGGGTGATCATGTTCACTGCCCCGCCAAAGGTATTGCGCCCGAAATAGGCCGACTGGGGCCCCTTGATGACCTCGATACGCTCGAGATCCATCAAGGACAGCGATGTCCCGCCATTCAGCACGTACTGCCCATCGATGAACAGCGCGCCAGTAGCGAAGCTCGGCGAGAACTGCGCCGTGGTGAGTCCACGGAACTGCAGCTGCGTATCGTAGCGACCGGGCGCCTGGTTGGCCTGGCTCATGAACTGGAAGCCCGGCGTCAGTGTGGCGACATCCTGCAGGCCACGCAGGTCAGCCGCCTGGATATCGTTCTGGCTGAATACGGACAGAGACAGCGGGATATCCTGGAGCGACTCCTCCCGCTTGCGCGCCGTTACCGTGATTTCCTCGAGCACGCCGGCGGAGCGCTCCGATGTCTGGGCGTGTACGGACGTTGTGCCTGCAGTACCAAGTACAGCGCAGGCACCTCCGATGGCATAGAACAGTCTGGATTTTTTCAATTCTTTCTCCTCCCGCTTTAGTTATGTAAGGGGCTGACAGCGCGACGCCCCAGAATTGTTTCAGATATAAAGATATATTGTTATATTAATAGCGCTTTAATACAAATATGACAAGCCCCCGACGCCGCGAGTGTTCGGCACCTCGAATAAAACGGCTTTTCATGCGCCCGGCAACCCGATAAACAAGGACTTCCACATGAGTCAGCAGCAAGGTTCTGCCCGCCGATGGCTATCTCTCACGTTGACCCTGTTGCCGATCGTCGGCATCTGCGCCGGCATCGCCAGCGCCCGGGAACCCGTTACGCCCAGGCCCTGGCAGGAGGCGATCGTCAGCGTTACCGATCTGGACACGTCCGCACGCTTCTTCCGCGAAATAGGAGGCTATGAAACCCTCTGGCAGGGACCACTCGACGCCACTGAAATCAGCGCCTGGGGTCTACCGGAGGGCGCTTCCGGTGAGGCCCTGCTGCTGGGGCCGGAAGGCGAGGACAGCGGACTTGTCCGCCTCGTCCGCTTTGACGATGCCGGCCGCCGGGAACCCATGCGGCCCGGATCCCGCGCCTGGGACACCGGCTGCTACTACAGCATGATGGTACGCATGAAGGATATGCAGTCGGTCTACGATGACGCCATCGCCATGGGCTGGTGGTCGGAGACGCCCATAACGGACCTGACGTTTGGCGACTCCGTGCTCAAGGTGATCGTCCTGCGCGGCCCCGACGGGGTCCAGGTTCAGGCCTACGAGCGCCTGTCGCCGCCCTTGCCCGATGCGATTCCCGAGTTCGAGCGCATCACCCGCCCCTTCAACATGATGCAGATGGTGCGCAACCGGGACGCCTCGTACACGTTCTATACCGACCTGCTGGGCTTCGCCACGTTCTACAAGGGCGCCCCCTACCTGGCGCCGACGCCGACGCACATGCCACTGGGCATCCCGATCAATCTCACCACCCGCATCCCCTACAAGGCGGGCATTGTGTATCCGGTACCCGGTGAATTCGGCCGCATGGAGACCATCGAGATCGATGGCCTCGAGGGACGGGATTACGCCGACCGCTGCCACGCACCGAACCTCGGCATTCTCGCTGTGCGCTTCGAGGTCGAGACAGCCGCCGGCGCACGCTCCCTTCTCGACGAGCGCGGCGCCAGCGATATCGGCGAGATCTACCGCTACGCGCTACCGCCCTACGGGGAGGTTCAGGGCTTCAAACTCGCCACCCCGGACGGCGCGTTGATAGAGTTCTACCAGACGGTGAAGTGATACGTGGCCAGGAGGAATACCGCATGAAGGGATTGACTGGCGCTACAGCGTCTGCACGACTCGTCTGCGCCCTGCTGACAACAGCAGGCGCGGCCGACGTGGTCCTCGCCGACCGCGAGAAGGACTGCCGCACGCAGCACGCCTACCTGGTGATCTCCGGTACCACCTTCGACCGTGAACGCATGGCGGCCTATGGCCAGGCGCTTGCTGAAACAGGAATCTACAAAGAGCTCGGCGCCTATTACCTGAATGCACCGCGGCCAGTTGAAATACTCGAGGGCGACCCACCGGACAACTACGTCACCCTCATCGTCCGCTTTCCCTCGGTGGAGGCGGTAAGAACCTTCTGGCATTCCGACGCCTACCAGAACCGCGTCAAACCCCTCCGGCTCGACCCACCGGCAGCGGACTACACCGTCTCTGTGTACCGGGCGGTCGACCTTCCCACCTATCTTCAGACCCACTCTGGCAACGCAGGCAATGACACAGCGACCAACTGTAAACCCATGCAGGTGCCAGCCTCCTGAGAGCGCGCACTGGACCATGGCAACTCGAATCCCCGACTGGTCGGTGCGTCTCGATAGCCATCGCTCTCTGCCGTATGTCTTGAAGATCAGCGACCTGCCCCCCGCGCACAGCTGAGCAAGGAGCACTGGCCTGCCTTTACCGCCTGGGGGCCATTGCGTAGACTCCCGGTTCTCTTCCGCGAGCTCGACGCCCATGTACATCGACCGCGCTCTGCTGCTGCTATTCGCCCTTGCGCTGGTGTTCTTCCCGACGCTGGAGGGCTGGGTCTTTGCGGATGCAGAGCACTGGTATCGCCCTTTCCTGATCTGGCTCGGCGTGGTTATTGCAGCCTTCTGGAACCAGCACCGACGGGGCACAGATGAACTTTAGTCCCGACCAGATCCTGCTCGCGACCATCGCCTATCTCACCGTGCTGTTCATGGTGGGCTACGCCGGTGACCGCGGCAATATCCCGGCCACCATCACCCGCCACCCGGCAACCTATGTGCTTTCGCTGGGCGTCATTGGCGGCGGCATGGCGAGTAACGGAGTGCTGGCGCTGGCGGCCCAGTATGGCTTGCATTTTCTTCTCTACTACCTCGGCGTCGCCCTGATGTTCCTGCTGGCGGTGCTGCTCCTGCGCCCACTGCTTCGGCTCTGCCGGGTGCATCACCTCGCCTCGCTTGCGGACGTCCTGACCTTTCGCTTTCGCAGTCCCTGGGTTGGCGCCGCCATCACGCTGGCCATGTGCCTGACGCTGCTGCCCCTGCTCGCGCTGCAGATACGTACCGTGGCCGACAGCATACAGATGCTCTCGGGCAGCAATGCCGACACCATGGTCGGCACCCTGCGCGGCGACGGGCTGGCGTTTCTGTTCTGCCTCATCATTACGGTATTCGCCATCCTCTTCGGGACGCGCAACGCCGCCAACCCCAATCGGAACCCGGGTCTGGTCGCGGCGATCGCCTTCGAATCACTGGTCAAGCTGCTTGCATTGCTCGCCCTTGCCGCCCTGGTCGTTTTCCAGGTTTTCGGTGGCCCCGGCGAGCTGCAGGACTGGCTGCGCGCGCACCCCGAGGCCTTGCCCGATCCGGGCGAGTCCATTTCTGCCATCGCTGCACGCACGATGCTGCTCCTGTTCTTCGCCGGCGCCGTGTGCATGCCACACATGTTCCACATGGCGTTTGCCGAGAACAGCGACAGTCGCCACCTGCGCGCCGCGAGCTGGGGCCTGCCGCTGTACCTGTTGCTGCTGGCGCTTCCGGTCCTGCCCATCCTGTGGGCCGCGGTCGCCTCAGGGCAGACCGCCCCTTTCGAGTACGCGGGGATCTCCCTGGGCCTTGCACTGCACTCCCCGGCGGCGAGCGGCCTCGCCTTCGTCGCCGGCCTGTCCGCCGCCAGTGGCGTGATCATTGTCACCACCCTGGCGCTCGCCAATATGTGCCTCAACTACCTGGTGCTGTCCAACAACCTGCTGCGCCGCTTCAGCGAGCAGAGCCTGTACAAGCAGCTCAAGTGGATGCGGCGCGTGCTGATCACGGCGCTGATCCTCGGTGGCTATACCTTCTACATGCTGCTGTCCGGCGCCCAGTCCCTGCCGCAGCTGGCGATTCTCGCCTTCAGCGGCACCCTGCAGTTTTTCCCCGCCGTGGTCTTTACCCCCTACTGGCCCCGGGCCAACCGGGCTGGCCTGCTGGCAGGGCTGGCTACCGGACTCTCCATCTGGTTCATTTCCCTGCCCCTGCCCGTGCTCAGCGACAACACCCTTGGCCTGACCGCGGACGACGGCAATGCCTGGGCCATTCGCTGCCTGGTCGCGCTGCTCGCCAATACAGCGGTGTTCATCACCGTCTCCCTGCTGACACCGCGTTCGCGGGATGAGGAGATTGCCGCAGAGATCTGCTCGATGGAGTCGCGCATACGACCCTACCGGCGCAGCCTGATCATCAACAGCGCCGGGGAATTCAGCGCGAGGCTGGCGCCCGCCCTGGGCGAGAAAACCGCACAGGCGGAAGTCGATCGGGCGCTGCGCGAGCTGCGTTTCGATGCCCGTGAGGCCCGGCCCTATGCCCTGCGCCACCTGCGTGCCCGCATCGAGGCCAACCTCTCGGGCATGCTCGGGCCCGCCGTGGCGCTGGACATCGTCGACAGCTGCCTGCCCTTCGCCAGCAGCTACACAGCCGCGGAAGACTTCACCCTCCTCGAGCGCCGCCTGGAAAAGGCCCAGGGCCGCTTCACCGGCCTCGCCGCGGACCTCGACAATCTGCGCCGACACTACCGACAGACACTGGACGAGCTGCCGGTAGGGCTGTGCTCCCTCGGTGGTGACGGCGAAATCCTGCTGTGGAACCGGAGCATGTCGGAGCTGACCGGCATCAGTGCGGATACCGCTGTGGGATCCCGCTGGCGCTCACTGCCGCGCACCTGGTGCGACGCCCTGTCCGCGGTACTGAACGAGCAACAGGACCTGATCATCAAGCGCGAAATCCCCGGCGAGAACGATGCGTCCCGGTGGATCAGCCTGCACTGCAGCCGGCCGGTCGCCGGCAGCGACGACCAGCTGGTATTGGTTGAGGACCTCACCGACTATCAGCGACTGCAGGACGAGGTTCTGCACAACGAGCGCCTGGCGTCCATCGGCCGACTGGCGGCCGGCGTGGCGCATGAAATCGGCAACCCCGTCACCGGTATCGCCTGCCTGGCACAGAACCTCGGCTACAGCGAGGACCCGGAGGAAATCCGCGAGGCCGCCGACGACATCCTGCGCCAGACCGAACGCATCTCCCGCATCGTCGAATCCCTTGTCAATTTCTCGCATCTCGGCTCCGGCCGTGGCGACCTGCGTGCAGAGCCCTGCAACCTGGCAGACTGTATCGATGAGGCGGTTCACCTCCTGTCCCTGGATCACGACGCCCGCCCGGTGCAGTTTCAAAATCACTGCCATCGCGAGCTGCTGGTCCTGGGCGACAGCCAGCGCCTGCTGCAGGTCTTCATCAACCTGCTGGGCAACGCGCGCGACGCGTCCTCTCCCGACGGGGTGATCACGGTGAGCGCGACACGCCATAGCAGCGAGAGCGTGATCATTCACGTCGATGACACGGGGCACGGCATCCCGGCAAACCTGCAGCAGCGGATCATGGAACCGTTCTTCACCACAAAGGACGTCGGACAGGGTACCGGCCTGGGCCTTCCTCTGGTGTACAGCATCATCGAGGACATGGGAGGCGCCATGCGCCTGGAGAGCCCCGGCCCGGTTGCATCCGCCAGCGGGACCCGCGTTACCCTGGAGCTGAGGCCGGCGCAGTATGCACAGCCAGCGACGCCCGAAGGGGTGATGTCGACAACGCCGTAACTGGATAAACGCAGCGGTAAGCGTTATGTTGTGTACCTATGCGGTAAGGGCAGGTTTTTATGCACCAGATACTCGTTGTTGAGGATGAATCCGTTATTCGCAGCGCACTGCGGCGCCTTCTGGAACGCTCTGGCTACGCGGTTTCCGAGGCGTCCTCCGTCGCCGAAGCAGAGAACCACAACCTCGGCGAGTTCGACCTCAT
Organism: Chromatocurvus sp.; assembly: GCA_041685155.1. Lineage (GTDB taxonomy): Bacteria > Pseudomonadota > Gammaproteobacteria > Pseudomonadales > Halieaceae > Chromatocurvus. The sequence goes on along the minus strand of JAWLGG010000001.1, from coordinate 6,269 downwards.
CATCAGCGACCTTCGCCTCCCCGGCGCGCCGGGCACGGACCTGATCCGCAAGGGCGGCCGGGTGCCGGTACTGATCATGACCAGCTATGCCAGCCTGCGTTCAGCGGTGGACTCGATGCGCATGGGTGCCGTGGACTACATTGCCAAGCCCTTCGATCACAGCGACATGCTGAATGCCGTCAAGCGGATCATTCACGACCATCCGCAGCAGAAGGAGCCCGAGCAGACAGCGCCCGCGGATGATCAGGGCAGCAGCTCCGAACTCGTGGGCAACTGCGCTCCGATGCGCAAGCTCATGCAGCACGTCGAGAAATTTGCGCCCACGGAGTCCACCGTGCTGGTGCTGGGCGAAACCGGTACCGGCAAGGAACTCGTCGCGCGCAGCATCCATCGCCTCAGTCCACGCGCGGACAAGCCACTGGTATCGGTCAATTGCGCCGCAATTCCAGAGACCCTGATAGAGTCGGAACTGTTCGGCTACGAAAAGGGCGCCTTTACCGGCGCCAACACCAACCGCACCGGCCTGATAGAGGCCGCAGACGGTGGCACGCTGTTCCTGGACGAGATTGGTGAACTGCCCATGGAGGCACAGGCGAGGCTGCTGCGCTTTATCCAGGAGGGCGAAATCCGCCGCATTGGCGCGGTCGACTCCCGCCAGGTCAACGTCCGGCTGATCTGCGCCACTCACCGCGACCTGCACACGCTTGCCGCAGAAGGCCTGTTCCGGCAGGACCTGTACTACCGCATCAACGTGCTTCGCCTGTTCCTGCCGCCGCTGAGAGAGCGCGGCAAGGATATCCTCTACCTGGCCGAGACACTGCTGGAGCGGCAGATTGAAAAGCTGGGGCGCAAACCGCTGTCCCTGTCACCAAGGGCCATCCAGGCCATAACCACCTACCAGTGGCCCGGCAATGTGCGCGAGCTGGAACACGCCATCGAGCGCGCGGTGGTGCTTACCGACGGCAATGAAATCGACAACGATTCCCTGGGCATCGATCTGGAACTGGTCAATATCAACCGCATTCGCGGTGAGCGCTTCAACCCTGCCACCAGCAAGAAGCGACAGGCCAGCCACAACATCACCAGCGACCCGCAGGAGGACCTCTCGCTGGAAGACTACTTCCAGCGCTTTGTCATCGAACACCAGGACTCCATGAGCGAGACCGAACTGGCCCAGAAACTGGGCATCAGCCGCAAGTGCCTTTGGGAGCGCCGCCAGCGCTTTGATATTCCACGCAAGAAAGCGGGCGGGCGCATCAAGAAAGCCGCCTCCTGAGCGTTACTCGCCACTCGCGCTGTAACAAAGCGCAGTGAATAAAGGTAACAAAGGCTCACTCCCGGTCAGTTTCAGCCTGTCCAGAAAAATTACAACCCACTGTTTTCAAAAGACTTTTTATAAGGTGGCACAGCGAGTGCAAAGAACCGGGCGCAAGTAAAAATAACAATAATACCTCAGCAATAAAAATAACGATGAAAACAATGGACCTGGATGGGGAAGTTCTCTTCCCCTCGTTCATTTTCAGTAAGCAACCTACGCATCAATCGTCAGAAGACCGTGTGCAAGGGGGCAGGGCCTCGCATAGATGATCGTGGTCATGGGCGCCAGAGCCCGATCAACGCCCTTGCGGCACAAGTTAAGAATAACGGCCCGTCTAACAATAACACCACAGACACCCAGTACCTGCGCGGGGCCCTCGGGCCCCGTGAGTCTTCCCGACACAGCAATCCGGCGGAACCTGCAACGGTGGGGCGGCGCTGGCAGTTGAAGCGCCCTGTGATACCATCGCGCATTCGTTGTCATCAGCCACGAGACACTGCCGCTTGAAGGTTATCCCCCGCACCAGACACTGCATTTCCCGGCGCAATATCAGCAGCAGCGCACTCAAGGTAATGGCGCGACTCCGCGGACAGAACTTCGAGGCCTATCTCGTCGGCGGCGCCGTTCGCGACCTGCTCCTCGGGGGCCACCCCAAGGATTTCGATATCGCCACCGATGCCACGCCAGAGGAAGTGCACGGCCTGTTTCGCAACTCGCGCATCATCGGACGGCGCTTTCGCATAGTGCATGTGCGGTTTGGACGGGAAATCATCGAGGTCACCACCTTTCGCGGTCATCACGACAGCGACGACAGTGGCGATGCCGCGACCGACCAGTCGCGACAGTCCAAGCGGGGACTCCTCCTGCGGGACAACGTATATGGCACACTGGAAGAGGACGCCATCCGCCGTGACCTGACGATCAATGCGCTCTACTACTGCAGCGAGAGCTTTGCGGTCTACGATCACGCCGACGGCATGCAGGACCTGGAGGCCAGGCGCGTGAGGATTATCGGTAATCCGCTGCAGCGCTATCGCGAGGATCCGGTGCGCATGCTCAGGGTCGTCCGCTTCGCCGCGAAACTGGGCTTTCGCATCGAGCACGGGACCCAGGCCGCAATCGCAGAGGCGGCCGCGCTGCTGGACGACATCCCCGCTGCACGTCTGTTTGATGAACTCCTCAAGCTGTTTCTTGCCGGACACGCCGCCGCCACTCTGGAACTGCTGCGACAACATCATCTGCTGCAGCACCTGTTTCCGGAACCGGCCCACCTCATGGACCGCGATCCCCGCGCCGCGGCACTGGTCAGTTGCGCCATGGCCAACACCGACAAGCGCATACATGCCGACAAGCCGGTCACGCCGGCCTTTATCCTGGCCTCGATATTGTGGCCCTCTGTCTCCCTGCGTGCAGAGCAGCTTCGCGATCACGGCGAGCCGGCGGTGCCGGCAATGCACAGCGCGGGACAGCAGGTGGTCGCGGAGGCCTGCCAGCGCGTCGCCATCCCGAAACGTTTCAGCCAGCCCATGCGGGAGATATGGGAATTCCAGGACAAGCTGCAGCGACCGCGCGGCAAGAAAGCCGCGGAGCTTGTGGAACACCGCCGCTTCCGCGCGGCCTACGACTTTCTGCTGCTGCGCGAGGAAGCCGGTGAAGACTGCGACGCCCGCGGGCAATGGTGGACGGACTTCCAGACGCTGGATATGGCCGCGCGGCTGAAGCAGCTCGACGACGAGGGCGCTAGCGCCGGTAGCCGGCGCGGCGGCAGGAAAAAACGCGCCGCGCGTTGACCATGGTGCGCTGCCACGTCGGTCTCGGTGCCAATATCGGCGACCCGCTGGGCCAGCTCCAGCAAGCCGTTAACGCGCTGCGAATCCACCGCGATATCGCACAGCTTGTGCTGTCACACCTGTACCGAAGCCCACCGATGGGCCCGTCGGACCAGCCCGACTACCTGAACGCGGTGGCGCGTCTGGATACCGGACTCGCGCCGGAGGCTCTGCTGGATATACTGCAGGAAATCGAACACGGTGCGGGACGGAAACGCGGCCGGCACTGGGGACCGCGCACCCTTGACCTCGACCTGCTGCTGTATGGAAACCGGCATATCGACACTCCGCGACTGACCGTACCGCATCCGGGGCTCGACAAGCGGGCCTTTGTGCTGGTGCCACTGCGCGACCTCGCGGGCGCCGACTTTTTGCTTCCCGGCGGCCAGACACTTGCCGAGGCTCTTGCCCGGTGCATGGACAGCAGACTGCAGCCGGTCGCAGACCCCGAATGCCTCATTGCCCCGAACGCGGAGTACCAGCAACGTGAGCAGTGATCAGATCGACATCGTCAGCGTCGACCTGCGCGGCCGCAAGCCACCGGGCTACATCGCGGTTGAGGGAGCGATCGGCGTCGGCAAGACGACGCTGGCGCGGCGCCTCGCGGCGACCTTCAACTATGAAATGCTGTCCGAGGACGCCGAGGAGAACCCCTTTCTCGAGAAGTTCTACAGCAACCAGCGACAATCGGCCCTGGCGACGCAGCTGTTCTTTCTCTTCCAGCGAGCACAGAAGCTGACGGACCTGCGCCAGCGCGATATCTTTCAGCCCGTGCGCGTCGCCGACTTCCTGATCGAGAAGGATCCCCTTTTCGCCCGCATCAACCTCGATCCCGACGAGTACGCGCTGTATGACAAGGTCTACCAGCAGCTCACCATAGATGCGCCGGTTCCCGACCTCGTGATCTACCTGCAGGCCTCCACTGATATCCTGCTGCGCCGCATTGAACAGCGCGGAATTCCCTACGAACAGGCCATCGATGCCGCCTATCTCGAGAAACTCAACGACGTGTACAGTCAGTTTTTTCTGTACTACGATGGCGCCCCACTGCTGATCGTCAACGCCAGCGCGATCGACCTTGTGGACAGTGAGAGCGACTACCGGCAACTGGTCGACTACCTGCTCGACATACGCAGCGGACGTCACTACTTCAACCCTACCTTCTTCGGATAGGCAACAGCATGGCCAGTGTCACGATCAGCACGCTCAACCGGATGAAGGCAAAGGCCGAGAAATTCGCCTGCATCACCGCCTACGATGCCACCTTTGCCACCCTGGTCAGCCAGGCCGGCGCCGAGACCATCCTGGTCGGCGACTCTCTCGGCATGGTCCTGCAGGGACACGACAGCACCGTGCCGGTGACTATCGACGACATGGCCTACCACACTGCCTGCGTGGCGCGCGCCCGGACCGACTCCCTGGTCATCGCCGACATGCCTTTCATGACCTATACGACACCGGAACAAACCTTGCACAACGCCACGTTGCTGATGCAGGCCGGCGCGCAGATGGTCAAAATGGAAGGCGGTGTGTGGCTGAGCGACAGCATCAGCATGCTGGTCGAGCGCGGCGTTCCGGTCTGCGCGCACCTGGGGCTGACGCCGCAGTCGGTCAACGCCTTTGGCGGCTTCAAGGTGCAGGGCCGCACCCCGAAGGAAGCCAAGTCGATTCTCGCCGACGCCGTCGAGATCCAGGACGCCGGCGCCAGCCTGCTGGTGCTCGAATGCATACCCGCCGAGCTCGCCGCCGATATCAGCAGCAAACTCGACATCCCGGTCATCGGTATCGGGGCGGGCCCCGGCACCGATGCCCAGGTTCTCGTCCTGCACGACCTTCTCGGCCTGTCACCGCGCACGCCACGATTCGTGCACAACTTCATGGAGGGCCAGCACAGCGTGCAGGGCGCCCTCGAGGCCTTTGTCACTGCCGTGAAGTCGGGCACCTTCCCGGCTGCCGAGCACACCTACAGCTAGGAGCCCACCTTTTTTATAACCAAAATACACACAAACCGCTTCCTATCGTAACAAAATACTGTGATTGACCACCTATTGCGCTTATTGCCCACGCACGGGGCTTGCGGCATACTCGGCTCTCCCTGAGGGGTGCACACACAATATCGAGGTCGCAACAGGCCTCTTCCCTGACCGCAAGCGGGGGCATTACATCATGCGAACAACTGGCAACAAGGACCAGCTGCAGGCGCGGCTGTCGGAGGCCCGAAGCAAAGGCCACCGGATTGCGTTTGTCCCGACCATGGGCCACCTGCATGAGGGCCATATGCAGCTTGTGCGTCGCGCAAGGGAACAGGCCGAAGTCGTCGTCGTCAGCATATACGTGAACCCGCTGCAGTTCGGCGCCGGGGAAGACCTGGACAACTATCCGCGCACCCTCGCCGCAGACAAGGAAAAGCTGTTCGCCGAGGGCGTGCACCTGCTGTACACGCCGGACACCTCGGATATTTATCCGGAAGGCCTGCAGCGCCACACCCAGGTGGAAGTCCCGGACCTCTCCGAAACTCTTTGCGGCAGCAGCCGGCCCGGCCATTTCAACGGCGTCACCACCATCGTGGCCAAGCTGCTCAATATCGTCCGTCCGGACTTCGCCCTGTTCGGCGAGAAGGATTTCCAGCAGCTGTCCATTGTTCGCAAGATGGTCACGGACCTGTGCATGCCAGTGCAGGTTATTGGCGTACCGACGGTGCGCGACACCGATGGTCTCGCACTGAGTTCCCGCAACAGCTACCTGTCGCCGACCCAGCGGCGCATAGCGCCCCTGCTGCACGAGACGCTGGCCAGCTGCCGGGAAGCGATTGCCTGCGACTTCGACAACTTCCTCCAGCTCGAGTCACATGCCCGCATGCGGCTTCTGCAGGCCGGTTTCATTCCCGACTACTTCGCCATCCGCGATGCACACACCCTGCGCAACGTTACCGAGGAAACCGAGGAGATCGCCATCCTCGCGGCAGCCAGGCTGGGGAACACGCGGCTGATAGACAACGTGCGGCTCAGTCTCAACCCGGCTTCCGACTGGGGCATGCTGGCCACCCCCTGAAAACGGCGCTCTGCCTGTCCGTCGCGGCCTTTCGGCCTGTCAGATAGCGCACATCATGGCGCTTGCGCTCG
>JAWLGG010000163.1:0-6581 GCA_041685155.1 Chromatocurvus sp. | reverse complement strand
GGACCGGGTCCCGGACCTGACCCCAAAACAGCGCTTGAGCCATATCTCCTGGCAGCGCAAGCGCCGCTTCGAGCATCGCCGGGAGGTGCTGGACGTGCTGGTGGCGCACATCCAGCGGGCGGCACCGGCACAGATCCTCCTCAGCGGCGACCTCACCCACATCGGCCTGGAGCAGGAGTTTCGCGAGGCGTCGGACTGGCTGCGTACGGTGGCGCCGCCCCGGGATCTCGCCCTGGTTCCCGGCAACCACGACGCAACCGCCCGCGACAGCCGCCAGTACCAGCAGGACTACTGGGCGGACTACCTGCGCGGTGACGCGGGCACCGACACCTGGCCCTCCCTCCGCATGCGCGACGGCATCGCCTTTATCGGCCTCGACTCCGCCGTGGTCACACCCCCCTTGCTGGCCACCGGCAGGATCGGCGGGAAACAGCGCCAGCGCCTCGATGACATCCTGCGCGACTGCCACCAACAGGGCCTGTTCCGCGTCGTCTACCTGCACCACTGTCCACTGCCGGGGGTCGACAAGTGGCGCAAGCGCCTGGTGGACGCGAAACCGCTACAGCAGACGCTCTCCACGGCCGGCGTCGAACTCGTGCTGCATGGTCACGGCCACCGCCACCATCAGCACCCGCTGGAGACAAGCACCGGCACGGCGCAGGTGATCGCCGCGCCTTCGGCCTCGGCGCGGGGCCTGCACGGCAAGGATGTCGCGGCCTACAACGCCTTCGCGCTGGGCCGCGCAGCAGATGACAGCAGGGAGCTGCACTTTACGCGCTGGGGACTGGACCCGGCGCAGGAGAGCATGACGATGATCGCGGAGAGCCGCTGGCGCTACTCCGCCTGAAGGTCCTTCAGCGAATCCCTCACCAGGTCCAGATCCGCGATGGAGTCGACATCGATCGACGCATTGGCATAGGGCAGAATGACCGCGCGAATGCGCAGGCCCAGGCGCTTGCCCAGCTTGGCCAGCGCCTCGTCCAGGGGCAGCAGGCCGAGGCGGTAGCGGATCACCGCCCACCAGCCGAGCATGCCGATCACCCGCAGGGGCTTTTTGCGCTCCTGCTCGATACGGCGCCAGAAGCCGGCAACGCTGCGGCCCTCCGGCGTCAGGAAGGCGAACAGGTTGCAGCCGCAGAATTCGCCGTCGCTGAAGCGCAGCACCGTCTTGCGCATGTTCGGGTAGGCCTCCTGCACCAGGGCGTAGGGGGCAAGACCCACCGTGACGTCCACATCATCACCCAGGCTCTGGCGGCCAAAGGCATCCACCATCTCCGCGGTGAGCAGCGGGTGATCTGCGGTGGTCAGCAGGATGGGCTGGTCGCTGTCGACGTCCTGCATGACGTCGTGGGCACTGCTGCTCGGCGAGGCCCCCGGCGGCCGCCAGTCGAGGCTGCCTTCGTTGATCCAGGTGCGCAGGTCCGGCGCACTGTCCAGCGCGGCCTGCTCCGGGCCCGCCAGTATCATGCGGTCGACAATGCGCGACTGGCGCAGGGCGCGCAGCACGCGGTAGACCATCGGTTCGCCGCCAATCTCGATCAGCGCCTTGCAGCCGGCGCTCGAGCGCTGGGCCAGGGCGTCGGATTTGCTGCGGTCTCCGGCCAGGACGATAGCGGTCATGCGATGGGTGTCGATATCACGTTGCATGGGTACCTACAGGTCTTTTTCGTAAACGCGGTAGCGCTTGTACGCCTCGCCGCCAATGGTTTCGATAATGTTGCGCATGCCGTGGTTGTCCTCGAGGATCCAGCTCATCTCCACCTCGGTGACGCCGCGGGCATGCAGCGGCCGGCGCACGGCGTCGATCACCATAAAGGCCAGCGCCGGGCCGAGCCGGGAATGCTGGAAGGCCCGCTTCACGCCCATCAGCGGCACCCGGGCCGAGCGCGGGTGCCGCACCTTCAGCCGCCACAAAAGCCTGGCCCAGCCCAGTGGCAGCAGCCGCCCGTCGAGATCGCGGATGGCCTCGTTGATATTGGGCAGCGCGACAATAAATGCCACCGGCTCGCCATCGACCTCGGCGATCTGTATGTAATCCGCGGGCAGCAGTTTGGCCAGGGAGCGCACCGTATGCCGCCATTCATCGGGATCGAGGGGCGCGAAGCCCCAGTTGTCCGCCCAGGCGTCGTTGAAGATCTCCAGCAGGGTATCGGCGTCGCGCATCAGCTGTCGCCGGCGCAGACTGCGCACCGTCACCCGCGGCGCTGCGTGCCGGGCCAGGCGGGTCATGACCCGGGGCGCGTCGAAATCGGGCCGGATGCGGTAGGCGAGCAGGTCGCGCACGCCGGCAAAACCCGCCGCCTCCAGCGCGGTGCCATACCAGGGCCGGCCGTGGCCCATCATGACGCTGGGCGGCGTGTCGAAGCCCGCGACCAGCAGACCCACCTCCTCGTTGATGTGCAGGTTCAGCGGTCCGCGCACGCGCCGCATGCCATTGTCGCGCAGCCAGCCACTGGCCGTGGCCAGCAGCTGCTGCAGCGTCGTCTCGTCCACCGCTTCGGGCATGCCGAAGTAGCCGAGACCGGGCTGCGGCTCCAGCTCGTCGATCTGCGCGGTAATACGCCCGGTCACCTTGCCCTGTGCATCCCGCGCCAGCCAGGCCTGCCAGCGCGCGTGGCTGGCGTAGTGAGAATCCGGCGCGAAGCGCGAGCGCTGTTCCAGCGCCAGCGGGGCAATCCACGCCGGGTCGTCAGCGTACAGACGCTGCGGACAGCGGATGAACGCCTCGAGATGTTTCCGGGTAGTTACCGGCACAACGCCTGTCACTGCCTGCTGCTCCGCCACTGACCCCCCTGCTGACCGCGCTGGACTCCCAAGGCGCCGACTCCGCCGACCGCCGCCACGGCGCGGGAGTATACCGTCACAACCCGCGTTTTTCGCCTCGCCGGGAACAAAAGCCCTGCGCGCGCGGTCAGAGCTGCTGTTTGCCGACTTTAGCCGGCGCTTGATGGGTCACCGATAGGTCATTGACTGGCTTGGTATTTTTACCTTTTTACCGGCGCGCCCATAATGATACTATGCGCGCGAAAAAGGGGAACGTGTGTACTTGAGAGTGCATACAACGGGGAGAGGGATCTTTTGCATATTGCCGCCACACCAACCGAGCACGCCCTGCCATTCCGGGCGGGGGACTTTTCCACGCTGACCGCCGCATTGGACTACGCCAGCGGCGGCGACACCGGCTTCAACTTCTACAACGGTCGCGGACACATCTACGCGAGGCTCCCCTTCTCCGTACTGCGCGAAGAGGCCCTGCAGCTCGCCCGCCAGCTGCTGACGCTCGGTCTGTCGCCGGGTGAGCGGGTGGCGGTGGTTGCCGAGACAGACCCGCACTTCGTGCGTTTCTTCTACGCCTGCCAGTATGCGGGGCTGGTACCGGTCGCCCTGCCGGCCTCGGTCAAGCTCGGCGGGCACGACACCTACGTCGCGCAGCTGCGGCGCCTGCTTGAAGCCAGCGATGCCAGCGCCGCGGTCGCCTCCGAGGGCTACCTGGGCTTTCTGACGGAGGCGGCGGACGATCACGGGCTGCGCATGGTCGCAACGCCGGATGCGTTCTATGCCCTGCCGGCGGCCGACGTCACGCTGCCGACGGTAACGCCGGACGATATCGCCTACCTGCAGTACACCTCGGGCAGCACACGCTTCCCCCGCGGCGTGATCATCCGCCACCGCACGGCGATGGCGAACCTGCAGGGCATCATCCAGCACGGCCTGGACATCACCGGCAGCGATCGCCTCATGTCCTGGCTGCCCTTCTATCACGACATGGGTCTGGTGGGCTTTGTCCTGACCCCGGTGGCCGCGCAGATTTCCGTGGATTACCTGGATACCCGCGAATTCGCCATGCGCCCCCGGCAGTGGCTGAAAATGATGACCCAGTCGAAGGCAACCATCTCCTTCGCGCCCAGCTTTGGCTACGATCTGTGCGCGCGGCGCGTGCGCGAGAGCGATCTCGACAGCTACGACCTGAGTCACTGGCGGGTGGCGGGCATCGGTGCCGAAATGATCCGCCCGCGCACGCTGGAACACTTCGCCGAAATTCTCGCCCCCTGCGGCTTTGACCGGCGGGCCTTTGTCGCCTGCTACGGCATGGCGGAGTGCACCCTCGGCGTCAGCTTCTCGCCGCTGTGGTCGGGCTACACCACGCATCACATCGACAGTGATCGCCTCGCCGACCAGCACGAGGCGGTCCTGGTCAGGGAAGGCGACAGCGACGGCCGCGGTCGGCGCTTCGTCAACTGCGGCGTGCCGCTGCCGAGTTTTGAAATCGAGATCCGCGACGAGGACGGCAACGCCCTGCCGGACTGGAAGTCCGGCGTGATCCATCTGCGCGGGCCCAGCGTGATGTCCGGCTACCACAACCTGCCCGAGGAAACCGCAGAGGCCCTGTGCGGCGACGGCTGGCTGAACACCGGCGATATCGGCTACCTCGCCGACGGCGTACTCACTATTACCGGACGCAAGAAAGACCTGATCATTATCCATGGCCGCAATATCTGGCCGCAGGACCTCGAGCATCTGGCAGAGACACTGCCGGAGGTCCGCGTCGGCGACGCCCTGGCCTTCTCCGCACCGGATCACGAGGGCGAGGAGATGTGCGTGCTGGTGGTCCAGTGTCGCGACACCGACCCGAACCGCCGCCACAGTCTGGTGCGCCGCCTCACCGGCATGCTGCGCCAGGAGCTGGGGCTGGATTGCTATGTCCGCCTGGTCCCGGTGCACTCGCTGCCACGTACCTCATCGGGCAAGCTGTCCCGCTCCAAGGCGCGCCTCGACTTCATTGCCGAGCACGACGCCGAGGAACTGGGTGCGGTCGCCCAGGAGATGCGCCTGCGGGTGGCATCGGCCTGAGCATCAGCGCACCGCTGTCACCCGACACAACCATCGCCCTCACCGGCGGCACCGGATTTATTGGCGCCGCCATTGCCCGCGCGCTGCGCGAGCGCGGCTGCCATGTGCGCGCACTGGTGCGACAGCCGGCAGCGGCCGGCCAGCTGCAGGCCCTTGGCTGCGAAATCGTTCCCGGTGACCTGCAGCAGAGAGCGGCACTGGCACAGCTGATCGACGGCGCCCAGGGCGTTATTCACTGCGCCGGCGCGGTTCGCGGCGCGCGCTACGCGCACTTCCACCAGGGCAACGTGAACGGCAGTCTCAACCTGTTCGAGACCGTCGCCGCGCACCGACAGCCACCTCGGGTCGTATTGTTCAGCTCCCTGGCGGCGCGCGAACACGGGCTGTCATGGTATGCCCGCAGCAAGTTTGCCGCCGAGCAGGCCCTGTTCGACGCGGCGCCGGCACAGATACCCTTCGAGTGGACAATCCTGCGCCCACCGGCGGTCTACGGCCCCGGGGATCGCGAGATGCTGCCGCTGTTCCGCCTCATGGCGCGCCGCGGCATTGCGCCCCTGCCGGGCAGCCCGGACGCCCGGGTTTCCCTGCTGCATATCGATGACCTGGTAGCCGCCACCCTGGCAGTCCTCGAGAGCGACGACGCCTGCGGCCACACCCTGTCATTGCACGATGGCCGGGAGGGCGGCTACAGCTGGCAGGACATTGCCGACCAAGCCGAACGCGCCTGGGGGCGGTCGGTAACGCTGCGCCCGCTGCCGCCCCTGCTCCTGAATGCTGCGGCCAACGCCAACCTGAAACTCGCCCGGCTGACCCGCCGCGCCCCGATGCTGACGCCCTCGAAGCTGCGCGAACTGCGCCATGCGGACTGGGTCTGCGACAACGCGGCAATCAGCGCGCTGTGCCACTGGCAGCCACGGATCCCGCTGGCATCGGGCCTTGCCTCGCTCGCCGGCGACGTCGCCTGAGCCCATGGCGGAGTTCATCCTCGGCAGCCCCCTCAAGACACTGGCACGGCGTTTCCCGCGGCTGCGCCGGGCCCTGTGGCGGCTGGACGAGGGCTTTGTCCACCTCCTGCTGGCACTGTTCCGCCTGCTTCCCGTGGACCGCGCATCGCGCCTCGGCGCCCGCGTCGGCAGCCTGATCGGCCCCTGCCTGCGCAGCAAGAGTCGCCTGCTGCGCGACAACCTTCGCATCGCCTTCCCGACACGCTCGCCCCGGGAGCTGGATACCCTGGTAAGAGACTGCTGGCGCCAGAGCGGACGCATCCTGGCGGAGTACCCGCACCTGGACAGGCTCGCCGATGACGCGGATCGCTTCGAGGTCGACACGGGCCTGTGCAACCCCGCGAACCTGCAGCCCTGCGTCATGGTGTCGGCCCACGTCAGTAACTGGGAAGTGATCGGCATCGGCCTGCGCCAGCTGGCAATCCCCCATATCGGCCTGTACACGCCGCCCAGCAACCCCCACCTCGACCGCATGCTGCGCGACTCCCGCGCCGCCATGGGCAGCGAGCTGGTGGCACGGGACAACAGCGCGCGGCACCTCGTGCGCGCCCTGAAACAGGGGCGCTCCGTGGCCATGGCGGTGGATCGGCGGGTGGACGAGGGTGACGCGGTCGACTTCTTCGGCCATCCCAAGGACAGCACGCTGGTTCCCGCCCGGATGGCGCTGAAGCAGGGCTGCGCGCTGGTGCCCACCCGCGTGCAGCGCCTGCAGGACGCGCGCTTCCG
>JAWLGG010000162.1:0-6583 GCA_041685155.1 Chromatocurvus sp. | reverse complement strand
TAGGATAGCGCGAGGTACATCATCGGCTGAATCACCACCTGACCGTCCACTGCCATGGGACGCTCCTGGATCTTGTGCATCCCGAGGATTCCCGTCTGTGGCGGATTGAGAATCGGAGTAGAGAGGAGGGAACCGAATACCCCGCCGTTGGTCACGGTAAAGGTGCCGCCGGTCATGTCATCGATAGTGAGCTTGTTGTCGCGCGCCCGCGTGCCCATGTCGGCAACCGCCGCTTCGATATCGGCAAGGCTCATGAAGTCGGCGTCGCGCAGGACCGGGACCACCAGGCCGCCCGGTGTGGACACGGCCACGCCGATATCCTGGTAGCCATGATAGACAACGTCGTTGCCATCAATGGACGCATTGACCTCCGGGAAGCGCTTCAGCGCCTCGCAGGCGGCCTTGACAAAAAAGCCCATGAAGCCGAGCCGGGTGCCGTTGTGGGTCTTCTCGAACTGCTCCTTATAGCGGTTGCGCAGCGCCATGACCGGCGCCATGTTGACCTCGTTGAAGGTGGTCAGCATCGCCGTCTGCTGGCTCGCCTCGAGCAGCCGCTCGGCGATACGTGCGCGCATGCGCGTCATCGACACTCGCTTCTCTACACGCTCGGCGCTGGGGCCGGACGGCAGGTCGATGTCCGCGGCAGCCGGGGCAGCGGCTGCCGGCGTGGACGTCGCACCGGAGTCACGCATGTGTGCCACCACGTCTTCTTTGGTAATCCGCCCTCCCTTTCCGGAGCCTTCGATGCGCGCCGCGTCCAGCTGGTGCTCTTCAACCAGCTGGCGTGCGGCCGGACCCATGGCCGCGGCTTCCGGTCGGCCAGCCGCCGGCTGCTGCGCAGGCTTCGGGGCATCCTTGCCCGGCTCTTTGGCCGCGCCTTCGTCCACCGGTTTATCCGCCGGTTTGTCCGCCGCCTTGCCGGCCGACCCCGCCTTCAGGGTACCGAGCAGCGCCCCGCCGTCGATTGTCGTGCCCTCGGGTGCCTTGATGCTCTCGAGAACACCATCCTCAGGCGCCACGACTTCCATCACCACCTTGTCTGTCTCTATCTCCACCAGCAGTTCGTCGCGGGTGACGGCATCGCCCTCCTGCTTGTGCCATACAGCCACTTCACCGTCCGCGACGGACTCGGGAAAAGCAGGTGCCTTGATTTCGATTGCCATTTCGGTTCCTTAGAAAATACCGGGGTCACGCCACCGATGCGGGTCGCGTGAGGGCTTCATTGATGAATCGTTCCTGCTGCTCCAGGTGCAGCGCCATGTAGCCGGCTGCAGGCGCAGCGGATGCGTCGCGACCGACATAGGCAAGATAGACCTTCGGCAGGTGTGCAAACATTACCCGGCGCATGTGATGCTGGCTGGAGTACCAGGCGCCCTGGTTCATGGGCTCTTCCTGGCACCAGACGGCATCGGCAAGATTGGGATACTGCTTTAGAATCTCCAGCAGTTCGGCCTCCGGGAAGGGGTAGAGCTGCTCCAGGCGGATGATGGCGATGTCATCGATACCGCGCTCGCGGCGCTGTGCACGCAGGTCGTAGAACACCTTTCCCGAGCACAGGATGATCCGCTTTACAGCGGTCTTGTCGAGGTCATCGGTCTCATCAAGCACGTTGTGGTAGCGCCCCCCGGCCAGTTCCTCCAGCGTGGAAATCGCTTCCTTGTGACGCAGCAGGCTTTTCGGCGACATGACGACCAGTGGCTTGCGCAGCGGGCGGATCGTCTGGCGACGCAGCATGTGATACACCTGCGCCGGTGTGGTGGGGACGCACACCTGGATGTTGTGTTCTGCGCAGAGCTGCATGAAGCGCTCGAGACGCGCCGAGGAATGCTCCGGGCCCTGCCCCTCATAACCGTGGGGCAGCAGCATGGTCAGTCCGCACAGGCGGCTCCACTTGTGCTCACCGGACGTGATGAACTGGTCGATCACCACCTGGGCGCCGTTGGCGAAGTCGCCGAACTGGGCCTCCCAGATGACCAGCCCGGTGGGCGCGGTCGTGGCATAGCCGTACTCGAAGCCGAGCACGGCTTCCTCGGACAGCAGCGAGTCATAGATATCGAACGTTGCCTGCGACTCGTCGATGTGCTGCAGCGGAATGTAAGTGCTTTCGTCCTTCTGATTGTGCAGGACGGCGTGCCGGTGGGAGAAGGTGCCGCGCCCCACGTCCTGGCCGGTCAGACGCACCGGATAGCCGGCTTCGAGCAGGGTGGCGTAGGCCAGGGTTTCGGCAAAGCCCCAGTTAAGTGGCATGGCGCCCGCCGCCATCTTGCGCCGGTCCTCGAGTATCTTCACCACCTGTCGCTGCAGCGGAAAGTTCTCCGGCGCCTGGTTGGTGCGCTGTGCCAGCGCCTGCAGGTGATGCAGGTCCATGCCCGTATCACAGGCAAGGGTCCACGGGTGGCCGAGGTAGGGTGTCCAGTCGACGAACAGTTCCGTGTTCGGCTCGGTTACCAGCGAACTCACCAGAGGCTCACCGCGATCGAGAGATTCGCGATAGCCGTCGACCAGGCTGGCGTCCTCTTCCGCCGTCACCACTCCGGTGGCGACCAGGTGCTCTGCATACAGATCACGGGTGCTCTTGTGCTTGCGGATTGCCTCGTACATGAGTGGCTGGGTCACGGAGGGCTCGTCCGCCTCGTTGTGACCGCGACGCCGGTAGCAGATCAGGTCAATCACCACATCGCGCTTGAACTCGTTGCGGAAGTCGATCGCCATCTGGGTGACGAACAGAACCGCTTCGGGATCGTCCGCGTTGACGTGGAAGATCGGTGCCTGGACCATCTTGGCAACGTCGGTGCAGTACTCCGTGGAGCGCGCGTCCTCGCGCTTGTGCGTGGTAAAGCCCACCTGGTTGTTGAGGACGATGTGCACCGTGCCGCCGGTCTTGTAGGCGCGCGTCTGGGACATCTGGAATGTCTCCATCACCACGCCCTGCCCGGCGAACGCCGCATCGCCATGCACCACGATCGGCACGACCGAGTCACCGAGGGGGTCGGCGCGACGGTCCTGGCGGGCGCGCACCGAGCCCTCGACCACCGGGGACACGATTTCGAGGTGGGAGGGATTGAACGCCAGCGCCAGGTGCAATTCGCCGCCGGGGGTCATGACATTTGACGAGAAACCCTGGTGGTACTTCACGTCGCCCGAGCTTTCATAGCGGGCGCGACCCTCGAATTCCGCAAACAGCTCGAGCGGCTTCTTGCCGAAAATATTGACCAGGACGTTGAGACGGCCCCGGTGCGCGAGACCGATGACGATTTCCTTGGCGCCATAGGAGCCGATACGCTGGACCATCTCGGCGAGCATCGGTATCAGGCTCTCACCGCCCTCGAGACCAAAGCGCTTGGTACCCGGGTATTTGGACGCCAGGGACTTCTCGAGCCCCTCGGCCTTGATCAGGCGTCGCAGCAGCTGCTTCTGCACATCCGGTCCATAGGCTGGTGCCGAGCGCACAGACTCCATGCGCGTCATGATCCAGTGCCGCTGGCCGGTGTCCACGATATGCATGAACTCGGCGCCGACGGTATGGCAGTAGGTGCGCTCCAGGGCGTCGACGATTTCGCCCAGCGTTGCGGCCTCGCGGCCGATATGCAGGCTGCCCACCTGGAAAACCGTGTCCAGATCGGCCTCTGACAACGAGTGGAAGCCGAGTTCGAGATCGGCCACGTGCTCGCGCGCGGCGAGCCCCAGAGGATCGAGGCTGGCCTTCTGGTGCCCGCGCTGGCGAAAGGCGGAAATAAGCTGTACCACGCGGACCTGCTTGCGCTCGTGCTCGGTTGCCTGCGAGTCGTGGGCAACTGTCGCCTCCGTGCGCACTCGCATCTTGCTGATACGCGCAAAGCGGTCGCGCACCGCAGAGTGGGGAATGTCGTTGATCTGGGCGACGCTGGACTCGACCAGTGGGAGCTTGTCGAAATACTCGCGCCACTGCTCTGGCACGCCGTTCGGGTCTTTCAGATAGCTCTCGTAAAGGTCTTCGACATAGGTGGCGTTGCCGCCGGCGATATGGGATGAACGCCAGAGGCGCTCCATTGTGCTCTGCTGCATCCTGACCTTCCGATGAGTCGCTTCTGCCCGGTTTTGCAGCGTGCACGCCGGCACGCCACCGCGCACGTATTATGCCAGCAACTTGCGGTAGTTAGAAGGGAAAGCGCGCCGTCAGGCGGCGCGCGCAAGCAGCATGTTTCGGATGTGGCCTATGGCGCGCGTGGGATTCAGCCCCTTGGGACAGACATTCACACAGTTCTGGATGCCGTGGCAGCGGAAAACACTGAAGGGATCGTCCAGGCGCGAGAGCCGCTCCTCGGTCGCGGTGTCCCGGCTGTCGGCCAGGAAGCGGTAGGACTGCAGGAGTCCTGCAGGTCCGATGAAGCGATCCGGGTTCCACCAGAACGACGGGCAGGCCGTCGAACAGCAGGCACACAGAATGCATTCGTAGAGGCCGTCGAGCTTTTCGCGGTCCTCGGGCGACTGCAGACGCTCAATGGCAGGTGCCGGCGTATTGTTCTGCAGGTAGGGCTGGACCTTTTCGTACTGTGCATAGAACTGGCTCATGTCGACCACCAGGTCGCGCACCACCGGGAGACCCGGCAAGGGGCGTATCACGAGTTTGTTATCGCGGACCGTTTCCGACAGGGGCGTGATGCAGGCCAGCCCGTTCTTGCCGTTGATGTTCAGTCCGTCAGAACCGCAGACGCCCTCGCGGCAGGAGCGCCGGTAGGTGACCGTGCTGTCCTGCTGCGCCTTTATCTGCTCGAGGACATCGAGAACCATGACGTCCTTGCCACCGGTGTCGACCTGGAAATCCTGCATGCGCGGCTCCGCATCGGTCTCCGGGTTGTAGCGATAGATGCTGACTTGCAACATGATGGATTTGCCTCTTAGTAAGTCCGAGCCTTGGGCTCAAAGGTAGCCACCGTCTTCGGCGTGAAGTTGACATCGCGCTTGCCGACCCGCTTGTCTGCCGGGTAGTACATGGAGTGACACAGCCAGTTGGCGTCGTCGCGCTCCTTGAAATCATCCCGCGCATGCGCGCCGCGGCTTTCGTTGCGGGCCTCCGCAGCGATGGCCGTCGCCTCGGCTACCTCGAACAGGTTCTGCAGCTCAAGGCATTCGATGCGCGCTGTATTGAAGGCCTGCGACTTGTCTTCCAGATGAACGTTGGCAATGCGCTCGCGCAGATCAGCAAGCTTGCGGATGCCATCCTGCATAAACTCGCCCTTGCGGAACACACCGAAGTGGTTCTGCATGGTGTTCTGCAGCTCCTTGCGCAGGTCGGAGACCTTTTCCCCGCCGCTGGAGGCATTCAGGCGCGTAAGAACCTGGCTGGCCTCGTCGATATCGTCGGCCGATGCGTCGCGCAGGTCGATACCCTCGCGCAGTGCGTTCTCGATGAACAGTCCCGAGGCGCGCCCGAAAACCACCAGATCGAGGAGCGAGTTGCCACCGAGACGGTTCGCACCGTGGACAGACACGCAGGCGACTTCGCCGCAGGCGTAGAGGCCGGGGATAATGTGGTCGTTGCCCTCGGCATCCACCGTCAGCGCCTGCCCGTTCACGTTGGTCGGAATACCGCCCATCATGTAGTGACAGGTCGGGACGACGGGTATCGGCTCTTTCACCGGATCGGCGTGGGCAAAGGTACGCGACAGCTCACAGATGCCCGGCAGCCTGCTCTCGAGAACCTCTTCACCGAGATGATCCAGCTTGAGGAAAACGTGATCCGCCTCCGGACCGCAGCCGCGCCCCTCGAGGATTTCCAGCACCATGGAGCGGGCAACCACGTCGCGACCTGCAAGGTCCTTGGCGTTCGGCGCATAGCGCTCCATGAAACGCTCGCCGTCCTTGTTGATCAGGTAGCCGCCCTCGCCGCGACAGCCCTCGGTGACCAGTGTGCCTGCACCATAGATGCCCGTGGGGTGGAACTGCCACATTTCCATGTCCTGGACGGGGAAGCCCGCGCGCAGCGCCATGCCGATGCCGTCACCGGTGTTGATATGCGCGTTGGTGGTGGAGGCGTAGATACGTCCTGCGCCGCCGGTGGCGAAAACGGTCGCGCGCGACTTGACGTACACCGTTTCACCGGTCTCGATGCAGATCGCCATGACGCCGACCACGGCGCCATCGCTGTTCTTGACCAGGTCGGTCGCAAACCATTCGTTGAAGAACACCGTGTTGTTCTTCATGTTGTTCTGGTACAGCGTGTGCAGCAGGGCGTGCCCCGTGCGGTCAGCCGCCGCACAGGTGCGTGCCGCCTGGCCGCCTTCACCGAAATTCTTCGACTGGCCACCGAACGGACGCTGGTATATGCGGCCCTCGGGCGTGCGCGAGAACGGCAGGCCCATGTGCTCGAGCTCGAAAATGGCCTCGGGGCCCACGCTGGTCATGTACTCGATGGCATCCTGGTCTCCGATGTAGTCGGAGCCCTTCACCGTGTCATACATGTGCCAGCGCCAGTCATCATCGGGGTCGTCGCTGGCAATCGCACAGGTAATGCCGCCCTGGGCCGATACCGTGTGAGAACGGGTGGGAAACACCTTCGTGATCACTGCGGTCTTGTAACCCGACTGCGCGAGCTGGAGCGCCG
>JAWLGG010000161.1:0-6596 GCA_041685155.1 Chromatocurvus sp. | reverse complement strand
AGAATCTGCGCCTGCGCGACCAGGGCTGGCTCGAGGGCATGGAGAAGCACCTCGCGAAGCGCGTGCTGGGCGATGCCTGGGACGACGCGGTGCCGCCGCTGTTCCTGCCCTACCAGCTGCGCGATATGTCGCTGATCAACCGCGTCGTGGTATCGCCCATGTCCATGTACAGCGCGGTGGATGGCGTTCCCGACGACTGGCATCTGGTGCACTACGGCGCGCTCGCCAAGGGCGGCGCTGGCCTCGTATACACGGAAATGACCGATATTTCCCCGGAGGCACGCATCACGCCCGGCTGTACCGGCCTCTGGAACGATGAACAGGAGGCGGCCTGGAAACGCATTGTGGAGTTCGTGCACACCCACACCGCGGCGAAGTTTGCCCTGCAGCTCGGCCATGCCGGACCGAAAGGCTCCACCAGTGCACCCTGGGACTGGGTGGATGGCCGCCTGGATGACCCGCTGGACGAGAGCGAGGGCTGGCCACTGGTCTCCGCCAGCGCGATTCCCTTCGACAGCTACAGCCCGGTGCCGAGCGCCATCACCCGCGAGCAGATGGACGAGGTGCTGCAGCAGTTTGTCGATTCCACGCGTCGCGCCCACGCCGCCGGTTTCGACATGCTGGAGTTCCACGCCGCCCACGGCTACCTGATCTCCGCCTTTCTCACCCCGGTACTGAACAAGCGTACTGACGAGTACGGCGGCAGCCTGGAGAATCGCCTGCGCTACCCGCTGGAGGTATTCCGCGCCATGCGCGAGGCCTGGCCTGCGGAGAAGCCGCTCGCCGTGCGCATTTCCGCGCACGACTGGATGGGCGATGAGGGCAACACCGAGGACGATGCAGTGACCATGGCAAAAGCCTTCAGTGAGGCCGGCGCCGACATCATCGACGTGTCCAGCGGACAGGTGTCGCACGCGGCGAAGCCGCGACCCGGTCGCATGTTCCAGACGCCGTTCTCCGACCGCATCCGCAACGAGGCTGGCCTGGCCACCATGGCGGTGGGTAACATCTACGAAGTGGACCATGTCAACAGCATCATTGCCGCCGGTCGAGCCGATCTGGTCTGCCTGGCGCGGGCCCACCTGGCCGATCCGAACTGGACGATGCGTGCCGCGGCGGAGATGGGCCATACCGGTGTCGGCGTGTCCGAGCAGCGCCAGTACTTCATGGGTTACCGGCAGCTGCACACCAACCTGCAGCGCCTGCGGGACGCGGGAGAGTAGCGTGAAACATGCACTGGTCACGGGTGCCGGCAGCGGCATAGGCGCGGCAATCTCACTCGCACTCGCCGCAGGAGGTTATCGAGTCAGTCTGCTTGGCCGGCGTCTCGAGGCGCTGGAAGCGACGGCCCGTGACATCGGCGATGACAGTCGCTGTCAGCCGGTCACCTGCGACGTGACGGACGGCGAGGCGGTCGCGGCGTCCTTCGGGCAGGCGGCTGAGCGCTTCGGCGACATCGACGTGCTGGTGAACTGTGCCGGTGCTGCACCCGCGGCGCCGTTTCACAAGCTCAGCGCGGCGGCCTGGAAGCAGGTCCTGGACGTCAACCTGAACGGTGTCTTCCACTGCTGCTCTGCCGTCGTACCCGGCATGCGCAGCCGCGGCGCGGGACGTATCGTCAATGTCGCCAGCACGGCATCGCTCAAGGGCTACCCCTTCGTGAGCGCCTATTGCGCTGCCAAGCACGGCGTACTCGGGCTGACCCGGGCACTCGCCCTGGAGCTGGCCAGGCACGGCGTGACGGTGAACGCCGTGTGCCCGGGCTACAGCGACACCGCCATTATTCACGACGCTGTCACGGCGATTGTCGACAAGAGCGGATGCTCTGAAGCGGATGCACTGAAGAACTTTACCGACAGCAACCCACAGGGCCGCCTGATAGACCCGGTCGAAGTCGCGGATGCGGTAGTCTACCTGTGCTCGGATGCCGCCCGCTCCATCAACGGACACGCGCTGTCAATCAGCGGCGGCGAAACCGCCTGAGCGCGAACCCGTCGGGCACGACAGCGACAGCTTGAGGGCTAACACTGTCGGAAATTGATAACAGTCAGAATGAAAAGAGAGATAAACGCATGCACACCACCGCACTAGCCGATTACCAGGCAACGCATTTCCAGTGGGAGGCGAGCGACGGCGTCGCCACCATCACGCTCAACCGCCCCGAGCGCAAGAACCCGCTCACCTTCGACTCCTACGCGGAGCTGCGCGACCTGTTCCGGGCCCTGGTCTACGCCGGTGATATCCACGCGGTGATCGTGCGCGGCGCGGGGGGCAACTTCTGCTCCGGCGGCGACGTGCACGAGATCATCGGCCCGCTCACCGACATGAGCATGACCGAGCTGCTCGCCTTCACGCGCATGACCGGCGACCTGGTCAAGGCCATGCGCGCCTGCCCACAGCCCGTGATCAGCGCGGTAGAGGGCATCTGCGCCGGCGCCGGCGCCATCATCGCCATGAGTTCCGACCTGCGCTATGCCGCGGCGGATGCCAAAGTGGCTTTCCTGTTCAATCGCGTCGGCCTGGCCGGCTGCGACATGGGCGCCTGCGCCATCCTGCCGCGCATCATCGGCCAGGGTCGCGCCAGCGAGCTGCTGTACTCGGGCCGCTCCCTGAAGGCCGACGAGGGCGAGCGCTGGGGTTTCTTCAATGCCGTGAGCGACGACCCCTACGCGGCGGCCCTGGACATGGCCCGTGGGATCTGTGCGGGCCCGACCTTCGCCAACGGCATCACCAAGACCCAGCTGCAGCAGGAGTGGAACCTGTCGGTGGATCAGGCCATCGAGGCGGAGGCCCAGGCCCAGGCGCTGTGCATGCAGACCGAGGATTTCCGGCGCGCCTACAACGCCTTTGTGAACAAGCAGAAGCCCGTGTTCGAGGGCAATTGAGGGACCGACGATGAGTGACACGAGCTACCTGCACTGGCCTTTCCTGGAAGACAGCCACCGGGCACTGGCCGCCAGCGTGGACGCCTGGGCCGAGGCGAATGTGCCTGGACTGGTCGCGGACGAGCACCACGACCTCGACGGCACCTGCGTGGGCCTGGTGCGGGCACTCGGCGAGGCGGGCATTACCCGCTATGCCGTACCCGCCAGCGGCGGGGGCGCTCTGGACAAACTCGACGTGCGCAGCCTGTGCCTGATCCGCGAGACCCTGGCGCGGCACCACGCCCTGGCAGACTTTGCCTTCGCCATGCAGGGCCTGGGCAGTGGACCGCTGTCCCTGTTCGGTACCGCAGAACAGCAGGCGCGCTATCTGGAGCCGGTGGCGGCGGGAACGATGCTTGCCGCCTTCGCCCTGTCCGAGCCGGACGCCGGATCCGATGTCGCCGCCATGCAGTGCAGCGCGGTCGCCGATGGCGACGACTACGTCATCAATGGCGAGAAGACCTGGATCTCCAATGGCGGCATAGCAGGTTTCTACACCCTCTTCGTCCGCACCGGCGAGGCCGATGGGGCCCGTGGCATCAGCTGCTTCGTGGTCGAGGCGGACACGCCCGGCTTCGAGATTGCCGAACGCATCGACCTGATCGCGCCGCACCCGCTGGCCACCCTGCGCTTTACCGACTGTCGCATCCCCAGGGCCAACCTCGTCGGCGAGGCCGGTCGCGGCTTTGGCATCGCCATGGCCACGCTGGACGTGTTCCGCTCCAGCGTGGCCGCCGCCGCGCTGGGCATGGCCCGGCGCGCACTGGACGAAACCCTGGACCACGTCACCACCCGCAAGCTGTTCGGTGGCACCCTGGCCGACCTGCAGCTGGTGCAGGGCAAGCTGTCGGACATGGCCATGGGCGTCGATACCAGCGCGCTGCTGGTCTATCGCTCGGCCTGGACGAAGGATTGCGTGGCTGACCGCGTGACCCGCGAGGCGGCCATGGCCAAGCTCCATGCCACGGAGTCCGCGCAGCAGGTTATCGATGCGGCGGTCCAGCTGCACGGCGGCAAGGGGGTGCAGCGAGGACATATCGTTGAGTCCCTGTACCGGGACATCCGCGCCCTGCGCATCTACGAGGGTGCCTCGGAGGTGCAGCAGACCATTATCGCCAGGCAGACGCTGGCAAACGCAGACGCTGCCGGATGAGACGACCGGGCGCCCGACGCTGCCACCGGCAGCCCCACCGCTTGACCGCGGAACGCATACTTGAACATACTCTCTCGCATCGATAAGGAGATAATGACGATGGCAGGCAAGGACACACTCAGCGCAATGGTTACCGGCCTCGCGGACGGCGGCCTCAAGGTAATCGACCTCACGGCCACGCTGACGCCGGAGTACCCGGTCATAGAGCTGCCGCCGGAGTTTAACCAGGCGGCACCGTTCCAGCAGACCGAGCTGTCGCGTTATGACGACCGCGGGCCGGCCTGGTACTGGAACGATTTCACCCTGAATGAGCACACCGGCACGCATTTCGATGCGCCGATTCACTGGGTCAGCGGCAAGGACCTGCCCAATAACGCGGTGGACACCATCGACCCCAGGGACTTTATCGCGCCCGCCTGTGTCGTTGACTGTTCTGCTGAAGTCGCCGCGGACCAGGACTTTATCCTGCGTCGCGAACACCTCGAGGCCTGGGAGGCGGAGCACGGCAGAATCCCCGCCGGCTCCTGGCTGTTCATGCGCTCGGACTGGAACAAGGTGGTGACGCCCGACAACTTCAAGAACATGCGCGAAGACGGCGCCCACCATCCCGGACCAGATGGTGACTGCGTGAAGTTTCTGGTGGAGGAGCGCGACGTCATCGGCTTTGGCAGCGAGTGTGTCGGCACCGACCACGGCCAGGCCTTTCATTTCGATCCGCCCCTGCCCTGTCACCTGTACATGCACGGCGCGGGCAAGTACGGCCTGCAGTGCATGGTCAACCTGGATCAGCTGCCCGCCACCGGCGCACTGATTTTCAGCGCACCGCTGAAGCTGCAGGAGGGCTCTGGCAGCCCGCTGCGCGTCATCGCCGTTGTCCCGGGCTAGAGGCGCCGGGCTGAAGACGCCCGGCGTGACCCAGCGCCTGTGGGGTGACATCGCGCCGGGCGAGGCCTTTGTAACCGGTGAACTTGCCATCAGCGAGGAGGAGATCCTCGCCTTCGCCCGGGAGTTCGACCCCCAGCCCTATCACCTGGACCGCACGGCCGCCGAGGACTCCATTTTCGGCGGCCTGTGCGCCAGCGGCTGGCAGGCGACGGCGCTCATGATGCGCCTGCTCACGGATGCCCTGCGCGAACAGGCAATCGCCGTCACGGGGCTGTCCGGCGTTCCCGGCCTGCGCTGGCGAATGCCGGTATTTGCCGGTGATCGGCTGCACGCCGACATCACGGTCACCGGGCGCGATGCCGAATCGCGGCTCACAGGCTCGGGCACGGTAACGCTGGCGGTCACGGTAAGAAACCAGGAGGCCCGGTCCGTGATGGAGCTCGAGGCGCGGATTCTCGTAGCCCAGGGTTCGGAGGCCGCATGACTATCGAGCCGTATATCCGCAGTCGCTGGTTCGAGGACATCCCCCTCGGCGAATTCCACGTGTTCGGCTCCCATACCTTCACCGAGCTCGAGATCATCGAGTTCGGCCGGCGCTACGCGCCCGAGACCTTTCATACGGATCCCGTGCTGGCGCGGCGCAGCGTGCACGAGGGCCTTATCGCCTCGGGCTGGCACCTGACGGCAGTGTGGATGCAGCTGATGGTGTCGTACATGGAGCGTTTTGCCCGCGGTGTGCAGGACGGACGACGCAACGGCGCCGGCATGGGCGTGACGGACCTCGAATGGTACCTGCCCGTGCGCCCCGGACATACGGTGACGTTCACCTACGAGGTGATCGAGAAGCCCGAGCGTGTCGTGCGTGATACCTGGGGCATCATCCGCAGCCGCAACGAAGCCTTCAACCAGTACAATGAGCGGGTGATGAGCTTCGATATCGATATTCTGGCCGAGCGCAACCCGGCCACCACCCAGGGCGCAACGCCCCGGTAAATCCAGTGGTCCTGGCGCCGGCGCGCTACTGCGCGATGCGGGCTTGCTGGGGCTCGACCACTGCCTTCTCTACAATCTTTGGAGGCGATGCGACCAGCAGAGCCGCCTGAAACGCGGTGTTGTCGTCGTCGGCAAACGCCGCCTCACGCAGCGCGGCAACCCGCCCCGCGGGCATCCCTGGGTCGCACTCCACCTGCTCGAGGATGGCGTTCAGCTGGCCCGTGGTCCGGGCATGGGTATCCCCATAACCCTTGACCAGCCTGCCGCACTCCACCAGTTCACGGGCAAGCTCACGATCGCCCGCGGCGGCGGCCCTGTGCACCTGCTGCACCCAGCGCCCGATGAGGGCGTGCGCATTGGCATAGGCGAGGGTGCCGCGACGCCAGCGGCGAAGACCGGCGAGCGTGCGCAGCATGAGGAAGACGCTGATACTGTTGGTACGCAGCTTCCTGCCGCCGGTGAAGGGACGCAGGGTACGCCACACCAGCGATGAAGCCAGCGCACGCCGCCCCAGCGCAACCGGCAGCAGCGAGCAGATCTCCTCGACCCGCGGACGGAAAAACTCCGTGACATGCAGCAGCTGCCCGTCCTCCGCTTTCACCTCCCGGCGTACCTTGTCCATGCGCCCGGGACGGATCTGG
>JAWLGG010000160.1:0-6606 GCA_041685155.1 Chromatocurvus sp. | reverse complement strand
ACCGGCCTTCATGCTCGAGCACCGGCTGCGCCAGCTGCACTGGCTGTCTCCCGACCCCGGCCGCGCTGCTGCCCGGCGCGGCTGGGCGCTGGCGGCCACGGCCGCCGCACTGCTCACGGCCGTCGCCCTGGTCACCGGCCAGGCGACCCTGGCCGCAGTGAGCCTGCCCATGCTTTTCCTGGCCCTGGGCGCGTTGCACTGTCTCAGCCTGCCGGTGGTGCAGGTCGGCTGCAGCCCCACGGATCTCGCGCTGGTCGATCACCGCGGCATCTACCAGACCGGTCCCCGAGACAGCTTTCAGGTCCTTGGACCGTTCATCCTGCGCGGCGGGGTGATCGGCTGCCTGGGCCTCCCCGGCCTGCCCGGGCTGCATTGCGCAGACGCGGCCGACGGAAAACGCGCGGGGGCAGGTCCTCCCCTCCCGGGCACGTGCCCGACGGCCCACCCCGCC
Organism: Chromatocurvus sp.; assembly: GCA_041685155.1. Taxonomy (GTDB): domain Bacteria; phylum Pseudomonadota; class Gammaproteobacteria; order Pseudomonadales; family Halieaceae; genus Chromatocurvus. Next base: position 6,155 of record JAWLGG010000160.1, on the reverse strand, counting down.
AGCGTTGTCGACCTCCTGCTGCGTTCCCGGCACCCGCTGCTTCTACCGGCAATGGCGATACCTGCCGGACTGCTTGTCTTCTCGATCTGGCGGGCGCTCCACTAGCCTGCGTGGCTCACCGATCAACGGCTGCGGCAACGCGGTCACTGATACCCCGGCACCGCTGCGCTATACTGCCGCCCAGTGTTTTTTCGTCGGCAAGGATGAGCCCCAGTTTTGTCTTCCGCATCGAATACCCGCGCAGCACGCAGCCGCCGACCGCGAGTCGCCCTGTTCGTCACCTGCCTCGCAGATCTGTTCCGGCCCTCGGTGGCCTTCGCCAGCCTTGCGCTGCTGAAAGCGGCCGGCTGCAGGGTCAGCGTACCCGAAGCGCAGACCTGCTGCGGACAGCCGGGATACAACAGCGGGGACTATGCGGGCGCCGGGACCGTTGCAAGACGCGTCATCGAACTGTTCGAGAACGCCGATTACGTGGTTGTGCCCTCCGGCTCCTGCGCCGGCATGATCACCCGGCACTACCCGCGCCTGCTGGAGGGTGACTGGAAGGCGCGGGCCCAGGCTCTGGCCAACCGGACCTGGGAAATCTCCACCTTTCTCACCGACGTCATGCCGCTGCCCGACGCCGGCGAACCGGACCCGTCGTTGCGCGACCGGCAAATTGCCTACCACGACGGCTGCGCGGGCCTGCGCGAACTCGACATCCGCGAGCAGCCACGAGCCCTGCTGCGCAGACACGCCGGCGTGGAGGTACTTGAACTCGACAATCGCGATGTCTGCTGCGGATTCGGCGGCACCTTCTGCGCCAGAATGCCGGAGATTTCCGCGACCATGGCCTCCGACAAGCTGCGCGACAGCGTCAATGCGGGGGCGGACATGCTGGTCGGCGGCGACCTCGGCTGTCTGCTCAGTCTCGCCGGGCGCGCGTCCCGGGAAGGCATTGAACTGGAATTCCGCCACGTTGTGGAACTCCTGTCCGCGCAGCGATCCGGGCACGGCATCGGTGGCAGCGCGGCACCAGTGGCCGACCCGCCGTGAAGCAGACCAGCGCGACATTTCTGCGCAACGCACACGAGGCCATGCAGGAGCCGGAGCGCGCGGTAAACCGCGAGCGCCTGGGCCGGCTGATGCCGCAGCTGCGCCTGGACGGAATCGCATCATTCGGCGACTTCGACACGCTGCGCTCGCACGTGAGCGCGGTGCGCTCGCATGCTCTGGATTACCTCGACCACTACCTCGACACCTATGTGACGCAGGCGAGAGGGAACGGCAACCAGGTGCATTTCGCACAGGATGGCGAGGCGCTGAACCGCATCGTCATGGAGATCTGTGCCGCGCGCGGCGCGCACAGGATCGTCAAGGGCAAGTCGATGGTGACCGAGGAAACGGCGCTCAACGACCACCTGCTCGCCGGTGGATACGAGGTCACCGAGACCGATCTTGGCGAATACATACTGCAGCAGGCGGGCGAGACGCCCAGCCATATTGTCGGGCCGGCACTGCACAAGCCGGAGGCGGAGATCCGCGAGCTGTTCCTCGATCGGCACGATCTCGGAGAACGGGATCTGGGCAACCCGGCGGCCCTGGTGGCCGAGGCGCGGCAGCTTCTTCGCCAGCGCTTTCTGGAGGCGGATGTCGGTATCATTGGTGCCAATGCACTGATTGCAGAGAACGGCTACTCGCTGCTGGTCACCAACGAGGGCAACGGCGACCTTTGCGCCAACCTGCCGCCGGTGCTGATCGTGTGTACCACGATCGACCGCCTGCTGCCGCGCACGGCGGATGCCATGGATCTCCTGAGGCTGCTGGCGCGCTCCGCGACCGGCCAGCCAATCTCCTGCTACAGCAGCCTGTACAGTGGTCCGCGCCGGGACGGCGAGGAAGACGGCCCACTGGAAACACATATCGTTCTGCTCGACAACCGGCGCAGCGATATCCTGGCCAGCGACTACCGCAGCATGCTCCAGTGCGTGCGCTGCGGGGCCTGCCTGAACCACTGCCCGGTGTACGTCGCTGCCGGCGGCCACGCCTACGGGTGGGTGTACCAGGGGCCGATGGGCTCGATACTGACGCCGCTGCTGACATCCCTCCCCGCGAGCCACGATCTGCCGAACGCCTGCACTGCCTGTGGCCGCTGCGAGGAGGTCTGCCCCGCCAACATACCCCTGCCCGGGCTACTGCGCGACCTGCGTCACGAGGAGTTCACCCAGCGCCTGACGCCGCGGCGCTGGCGCGCCGGAATGCGCCTGCACGCGCGTCTGCTGATTTCCCCGCGCCTCTACCGCACTGCCACAGCCCTCGCGGTGCGGGCCCTGACATGGCTGTCCAGGGGCCGGGGCAACCTGCGGCGCCTGCCTCTGGGACGCGGCTGGAGCGAGGCCCGGGATTTTCCGGCACCGGAATCCACGCGGACTTTCATGCAGCAATACCCCCGAAAAAAGGCCAGGCATGGCAGCCGACACTGACGCGGAAGCGGACATCCTGTCGCGTGTAGAGCGCAGCAGCCGCGGGCGGGAGCCCGCTGAGATCGCCCGGGAACTCGAGGAACTGGGCCGCGGACCGGCGGCGCGGCCACGTCATGCCGACGCCCGGGTCGCCTTCCTAGCCAATGTCCTGGACAACCACGGCGCGATTCGCGGCGCAAAAAACCGCTCCGAGGCCGTAGCCTGTATCGGGGAGTACGTGGCGCAGCGCCATGGAAGGCGCAAGGTGGTGGCGGGCAAGGATGCGCGCCTCGCGGCCCTGCCCTGGCGCGAGGCGGGGGTTCTCCCGCGCTTCGGCCTGATCGAAAGCGGCGACAGCGTCAGCGTCAGCTACGCCCGGCGCGCCGTGGCTGAGACCGGCAGCGTCGTCCTCGAAAGCGGCCGCGACAGCCCCGTGAGCAACAGCCTGTTGCCGGAGGACCACATCGTACTCGTGGATTCGGCGGATGTCATTGAGCGACTGGAGGGTGCCTGGCCAGGCGCGGGGGTTGCGCCCGGGGCCGCGCGCCCGCGCTGTCTGCAGATCATATCCGGACCTTCAAGCACTGCCGACATCGCGTTGAACATGGTCTACGGCGCCCACGGACCGCGGTCCTGGCTGGTCATTCTCATTGCGCCGGACGCCCCGGCCATTGCCCGCGCCGCCGAGGGCCTGGCCACGGTCAGGATGCCGGAGGAAGCGGTTCGTAGCTGAATTTCTGCCCACCAAGGGTGGCCTCGTACATCAGGCCACCCTTGGCGATGGTAAATACTGCCATGCCCTTGCGATAACCACCGTGCCGTGCGCTCGCGTCATTGCGCCCACCACTGGCGCCGGCCGAGGCACCACCGCCGGTATTCGCTTCAGCAGATACGCCCGCAGTGATCGCGACCGCCGTCGCCTGGGCCGAGAACTCGAAGTTGCCCGAGGTGAACATCTCGAACGCCCTCTGGTCCTCGAAGAAAATGATCTGGCTGTAGGCCTGGCCACCCAGCTGAATGCCCAGCGTCAGCTGGGTCATGGTCACATCACCCACATACTCGCCCTGCTCGTAGACGCGCCCCTTGCCGCGGGCGCCGCCAATGCCTATGCCGCCCTTGCCGACGGTAGGAAACAGCGCGTAGCCATAGGCACTGTCGAAAAAGGGATCCGTCGCCTCGGTGCTGTTGAAGGACCTGATCGCATCGTCGTACTTGTCTGCGTGGGCCAGGCCCGCGCCGAGAAAGACCAGAAGAATGCTGGCCGCGAACCGCTGGAATGATAGTCGCATGCTCTACTCCACTACAGGATGGGAAGACCCGACAGGGCGCATCGAGGCCCGAACGGCCAGCGCGTCAATGTGCGGCCACTCAAGCATCTTCCGAGTTTACTGCAGGAGGAAGGCGGCGCACCAGCATTAGCGTCCGCAAAGCGACCCCGGGCATGACCGAATTGACCGCGAAAGCCCAGCATCAGGCGTAGCGATTGATGATCTGCTTGCCCAGCGCCATGAGGTGCACCTGGTCCGGCCCATCCGCCTGGCGACACCAGCGGGCGTAGTTGAAGGCCTCCGCCATGCAGTAGTCCTCGGTCAGTCCCCCGGCGCCGTGTACCTGCATGCAGCGATCGATCACCGTCTGCATCATGAGCGGTACGCTGGTCTTGCTCGCCGCGATCATGTCCCGCGCCTCCTGGGGGCCCACCTCGTCCATGCGCTGGCAGGTCCTGAGCACCAGAAGCCGCGCCATTTCTATTTCGGAGAAACAGCGCGCGAGGTCCTCGCGCACCGACTGGTGCTGGCTAAGCGCCCGACCGAAGGTCGTGCGCTGCTGCACGCGGACACAGGCCAGCTCAAGAGAGCGCTGGGCGGCGCCGATCAGTCGCATGCAGTGATGTATGCGGCCCGGGCCGAGCCGACCCTGGGCAATCTCGAAGCCGCGGCCCTCGCCCAGCAGCACATTTGCAAGGGGCACGCGAACGTTGTCGAAGTCCACCTCGGCGTGCCCCAGGGGGGCGTCGTCGTAGCCCAGGGTAGTCAGCGGCCGCACCAGGGTGACCCCGGGCGTGTCCTTCGGGACCAGCACCTGTGACTGCTGCAGGTGACGATTGGGGTTGTCGGGGTCGGATTTACCCATGACGATGAAGATCTGCGTGCGCTCGTACATCGCGTTGGTGATGAACCACTTGCGGCCGTTCAGCACCCACTCGTCGCCATCACGCTCGATTCGCAGTTCGATGTTGGTGGCATCGGATGAGGCCACCTGGGGCTCGGTCATGGCGTAGGAAGAGCGGATCTCGCCCGCCAGAAGCGGCGTCAGCCAGCGTTCCCGCTGTGCGTCATCTCCGTATTTCATCAGGACTTCCATGTTGCCGGTATCCGGCGCATTGCAGTTGAATATTTCCGGCGACCACAGGACGCGGCCCATCAACTCCGCCATCGGCGCGTAGTCAAAGTTGCTGAAGCCGCCATGATCGCAGTACTCCGCATGGTGGGGCGAAACAAACAGGTTCCAGAGCCCTGCCTCCCGAGCCCGCGCCTTGAGCTCGTCCATCAGCGGCAGCGCGGCAAAGCGGGACTCTGATTCGTGCAGCTGCCTCGCGTACAGCGCCTCGTTGGGGTAAACATGCTCATCCATGAAAGCCTGCAGGCGCGACTGGAAGGCCTGCGACTGCTCGCTGAATTCGTACACTGCTGTTCTCCTCGATATGTGGCACAGGAATTACGGTCAGGGCGGTATGTTACCGGGAAATAGGCTACGGGGCCGCATTCGGCCAGGTCTTTCTGCGCGCCGTTCCGGACTTTCTCAGCCGGTATTGCGCATGCCCGCGGCTATCCCGGCAATTGTCACCATCATTGCGCGCTGTGCGAGCGGGTCGGCGGTCTCGCGCGTGCGGCTCAGCAACTCGACCTGGAGATAGTTCAGGGGGTCGGTGTACACATTGCGCAGTGCGATCGATTCCGCGGCCCACTCCTGGTCCTGCAACAGCGACTCGACGCCAAGGAGCGACATGACCGTGTCCCGGTCCGCCGCCATCTCTTTCCGCAGCATTCCGCCGATGTCGCGCAAAGCGTCGGGCACCAGGTTGGCGTCGTAATGGGCCGATAAACCCGGATCCGCCTTGGCAAATACCATTTCCAGCATCGCCAGGCGGGTCGCGAAAAACGGCCACTCCCTCGCCATCTCCGCTATCGCCTGCGCGTGGCCACCAGCCAGGGCCTGTCTCAGGGCGCCGCCTGCGCCGAGCCAGGCGGGCAGCATGAGGCGATTCTGCGACCAGGCAAATATCCACGGAATCGCACGCAGGCTTTCAATGCCACCACCGCCGGCGCGCCTTGCCGGGCGCGACCCCAGAGGCAGGCTGCCAAGCTCCTGCTCCGGCGTCGCATGGCGGAAATAGGCGACGAAGTCGGGATGTTCCCGCACCACCGCCCGGTAGGCGGCGCAGGAGGTCCGTGCGATCTCGTTCATGCTGTCGCGCCACGCCTGCTTCGGTCGCGGCGGGCTGATCAGGTTGGTACGGCAGATGGCGCTGGCATACAGGGCGAGCGTGCGCACGGCGATGGACGTCAGGCCCAGCTTGGCACGTATCATCTCTCCCTGTTCGGTCACGCGAAGCCCGTTGCGCAGTGACCCGGGAGGCTGCGACAGCAGGGCGTCATAGGCGGGCGCGCCGCCGCGGCCGATGGTGCCGCCGCGGCCATGGAACAGGGTCAG
>JAWLGG010000159.1:0-6607 GCA_041685155.1 Chromatocurvus sp. | reverse complement strand
GGCGAGCTGGCTGATTTCCAGGATCACGTCGTCCAGCGGGCGGGAGACCTCCTCGCCGCGGGTGTAGGGCACGACGCAGAAGCTGCAGTACTTGCTGCAGCCCTCCATGACCGAGACGAATGCGGTCGGACCGTCGACGCTGGCTTCCGGCAGGCGGTCGAACTTCTCGATCTCGGGGAAGCTGACGTCAACCACCAGCGTGCCCCCGGGGCCGCGCTGATCCATCATTTCCGGCAGGCGGTGCAGGGTCTGCGGGCCGAAGACAAGATCCACGTAGGGCGCTCGGCGACCGATCTCGGCACCTTCCTGGCTGGCCACACAACCGCCGACGCCGATGATCAGGTCGGGGTTTTTCTGCTTGAGGTGTTTCCAGCGGCCGAGCTGGTGGAAGACCTTCTCCTGCGCCTTCTCGCGAATGGAGCAGGTGTTCAGCAGCAGGACGTCCGCCTCGTCCGGGTTGTCGGTGGTTTCCAGGCCATGACTGTCGCGCAGGAGGTCCTGCATGCGCGCGGAGTCATACTCGTTCATCTGGCAACCGTGTGTCTTGACGTAGAGCTTCCTGGCCACTGCTTTTCCCCGGGCGCTTTGCCCGTCACTGCTTGCTGTTCAAAAGGGGCGGACATTGTACAGACCCTGGCATGCCGCGCACACCCCGCTTATGCCAGACTGCTGGCTTTTTCGAGGCCCGGTGGTACCATGGCGCCCCGCCCGGCCGATGTGGCCGGAGAAGATCTTTCCCCAGTACGCGGCTCACTACCCGGATCATTATGGCAAACAATCCCGTTTACAAGGTCATCTTTCACAATGGCAACGCCGTGGTTGAGCTGTTCGCGCGCCAGATCTACCAGAGTGACATGTGGGGCTTCATCGAGATTGAGGAATTTGTCTTTGGCGAGCGTTCGCAGATCGTTGTGGACCCGGGGGAGGAAAAGCTCAAGAACGAGTTCGCCGGGGTCAAGCGCAGCTATATTCCGCTGCAGTCGGTGATACGTATCGACGAGGTCGACAAAGAGGGTACGGCAAGGATCTCCGAGGTGAAGCCGCGGGAGGGGAACGTGGCGGCGTTTCCGTTTCCGCCGGGCAGGCCGGGGGGTGGTGGGCAGCATGGGGTGGATGACTGACGGGGCCGTAACCCGCCCGTGGCGCGCGAGTTACGCCTGCTCAGACACGCCGTGAACTCATCCATGAGGGCTCAGGCTGCGGAAGGCCGCCCCCACCATCCATGGCTCGCATGGTCTGCGCACCCACCCCACGTCGACAAACCGCTTCGACTTCCGATGCCACTCGCAGACAGCCAGTAAGCACCTCCATTGGAGGACTGACTGCGGGAGGTCGTCCCTGACCTCCATGGCTCCCATGGTCTGGGCGGGGCTCTGCCGTCAATGCCAGTTTCCGATAGGCCTTGGACCCTTATTCAGCGTGAGTGTTTGCCCGGACTCTTGTCTAGATCGCGGTAGGCGATGCGGTCGCCGGCGAAGGTGCCTATCCAGAGGGTGTTGTTGACGACAACGCCCATGGTGATGTTGCTGAATGCAGTGCTGGGTTCACCGGTCGCGACGGTGGTTGTCGCGAGGGTCGCCGGGTCGATGACGACGACGTCCCAGGGGCGCGGGCAGGAACCGTATTTCCCGAGGTCGAATCTGCCCGTCGCGTCATAGGGGTCGCAACCTGCGTGATCCACCACCATGCCTGCGGTGACCAGCATGCCCTGCGCGTCGCTGTGCAGGTTGTCCGGGGCGATTCGCAGGGTGTCGCTGCTGCCAAGGATTTCCGGGGGCGTTGTGTTCGAGTAGCTGATGATGCGACGCAGGCCAGAGGAAGCGACGTAAAAGGTGCTTTCGTCCGGGGAGATTTCGATGCCGTTGGCGTAGGGCTGCGCCGTCGCGTCGAGGCGTGACCACTCGCCCTCACCGGCGTTCCACCGATACACCGCGCCCGTTTCCCTGCCCTCCATGGCGTCGGCAAACTCGTACCCGTGCTCGACGGGAATGGTTGCCAGCAGGCCGCCGTCGGCAAGGGCGACAACGCTGTTTGCCTCCTGCGCATCCGGCGTCGGCACGCAGCCTACCCACGAGATGGCGGGGCGATCTGCACCGTCTGACAGGGTGATGTCGAACACCTCGATGGCTTCGCGTGCGCCGTGGCCGACGGCATACAGCGTCGAGCGGCCGTTTTCTACCGGTGTGATGTAAAGTCCGTGGGTCACGATGCCTGCCTTGGGCAGAGGCCCCGGGCAGTGGTCGAAGCGCTGGCGGTCGAACGCTATCCCGGCGTGATCCGACGGGAACAGCGATTGCCAGCTCTTCTCGCGGGTGTCGACCAGGTTCAGAACGGCCGGGCCAGAGTAGGAACTGGCGATGAGCCAGGGCGTGCCGGGAATCTGCACCAGGTCCTCGGCGCTGACGATGCCGCAGAGGTACTGGTCGGGACCGGTACTTTCGCACTCTGCAGCCTGCATCGGCAGCGCGACCGTCGCGAGGAACAGCGCCGCCAGGGCAGCCTTGAAATACGGGAATGGTGGCTTCATGGCTCTACCTCAAGGCAGCTGATTCTTGCAGGATCGTTGAGAATAGCAGAATGCGCCACCAGCCACGCTGGCGCCTGCCGAATTCAGCGAGGTGGCTCTCTTTGCGCCGGTAAAGTGTGACAGGCCATTGATGCCGTGCTGTTCTGTCAATCGCTTGAAATCCGTCGTGTGTAGCCCCATTTCTCTTCTTTTGTAGCGGAAAACTATCAGACATGAGCGATCAGCAGGATGACAACGCGGAGTACGAGGATCAGACGTCGGGCATTGGTCAGCAGAGCGGCCAGAATCCGCCCGCCGTGGCGGACGAGGTCCTGCCCGATACCCTGCATCTGATACCGGTCCCCAACCGGCCTTTCTTTCCCGGTCAGGTGCAGCCGGTGGCGATCAACAGTGAGGAGTGGGAGTCGACGCTCAAGGGCGTGGCGGAGTCGGGCAACAGCCTCCTGGGTCTGGCCTTTGTCGAAGGCGCGAAGCCGGGAGAAATCTCCACGCGCCACTTCCCCGGGATGGGCTGCGTGGTGCGCCTGCACCGGCCGCCAATGATGGCGGACAACCCGGGTCATTTCCTGGCCCAGGGGCTGCGTCGATTCCGCATCGTGCGCTGGCTGTCGGAAACACCGCCTTATCGCGTCCAGGTCGAGTACCCCCGTGCCCAGGACGATCGCGACAGTGACGAGGTCAAGGCCTACGCGATGGCGGTGATCAAGGCGATCAAGGAGCTGCTGCCGCTGAATCCGCTGTACAGCGAGGAACTCAAGCAGTACCTCGCGAACTTCAACCCGAATCAGCCGAGCCTGCTGGCGGACTTCTCGGCGGCGCTGACCACGGCATCGGGGGAGAACCTTCAGGAGATTCTGGATACGCTGCCCCTGCAGTCGCGCATGCAGAAAGTCCTCAATCTTCTTCGCAAGGAGCGCGAAGTCGCTGAACTGCAGGGCAAGATCAGCGAGCAGGTGAACGAGAAGGTCGGCACGCAGCAGAGAGAGTTCTTCCTGCGCGAGCAGATGAAGGTGATCCAGAAGGAACTGGGCATCTCCAAGGACGATCGTACGTCGGACGCGGAGATGTTCGAGAAGCGGCTCGAGGGGCTGGTACTGCCGGAACCGGTGCAGCAGCGCATTGATGACGAGTTGCACAAGCTGGGTGTTCTGGAACCGGGCTCACCGGAATACGGGGTAACCCGCAACTACCTCGACTGGGCCACATCCGTGCCCTGGGGCCGCTTTTCAGACGACAATCTCGATCTTCGGAACGCCGAAAAGGTACTCGATGCCGAGCACGACGGCCTGGACGACGTGAAGTCGCGCATCCTCGAGTTTCTCGCCGTGGGTGCGTTCAAGGGTGAAATCGCCGGCTCCATCCTCCTGCTGGTAGGTCCTCCCGGTGTCGGCAAGACCAGCATTGGCCGCTCGGTGGCAACGGCGCTCGGCCGCGAGTTCTATCGCTTCAGCCTTGGCGGCATGCGCGACGAGGCGGAGATCAAGGGCCACCGGCGCACCTATATCGGTGCCATGCCGGGCAAGTTCGTGCAGGCGCTGAAGGAAGTGAGGGTCTCCAATCCGGTGATCATGCTCGACGAGATCGACAAGATCGGCGCCTCATTCCAGGGCGACCCGGCTTCCGCGCTGCTGGAGGTGCTGGACCCGGAGCAGAACGTGGAATTCCTGGATCACTATCTCGACCTGCGCGTGGACCTGTCCAAGGTCCTGTTCATCTGCACGGCCAACCAGCTGGACAGCATCCCGGGCCCGCTGCTCGACCGCATGGAGACCCTGCGCCTGGCGGGCTATATCGCCGAGGAGAAGCTGGCCATCGCGCGCAACCACCTGTGGCCGAAGCAGCTCGAACGCCACGGCATAAAGCGCGAGCAGCTGAAGATCAATGATGCAGCGCTGAAGTACGTGATCGAATCCTACTGCCGCGAGGCCGGGGTTCGCTCGCTGGAGAAGCAGCTTGCGCGGATCATGCGCAAGTCCATCCGGCAATTGCTGGACGGCGATGACAGCACGCGCCTGCGCGTGGGTAAGAAGGACATTGAAGACCTGCTCGGCAAGCCGATCTTCACCCCGGAAAAACCCCAGCGCGGGGTCGGGGTGGTCACGGGGCTGGCCTGGACTGCGATGGGCGGCGCCACCCTCGCCGTGGAATCGTCCCAGGTACACACGCTCAACCGCGGCTTCAAGCAGACCGGCAGCCTCGGCGACGTCATGAAGGAGTCCGCGGAGATTGCCTACAGCCACGTGACGGCGCACCTGAAGGACTACGGCTGCGATGCGGACTTCTTCGAGACCAGCATGGTGCACCTGCACGTGCCCGAGGGTGCGACGCCGAAAGACGGCCCGAGTGCCGGCATCACCATGGCCACTGCCCTGGTGTCCCTGGCGCGCAAGCAGCGCATCCGCCGCCCGCTGGCGATGACCGGTGAGCTGACGCTGACCGGGCAGGTACTCGCTGTGGGAGGCATTCGCGAGAAGGTAATAGCCGCCCGGCGCAGCAAGGTAATGGAGCTGATTATTCCGCGGGCGAACAAGCGGGATTTCGATGAGCTGCCGGATTATCTGCGCGAGGGGATGACGGTGCATTTTGCACGGACGTTCCGGGAGGTGTTTGAGTGTGTGTTCGGGGAGCATCGGCGGGAGGGGTCGTTGCACTGATTCTTCAGGCCTCTGCGCCAGGGTCGTCGGTGCTTCGTAGGCCGCATTTGCCGCGGAGGTGCAGGGCGGTGCAGACACGCCGTGAACCCGTCCGTGGGGGCTCAGGCTCGGCTTCCTGCCTCGCATGGTCTGCTCCGCCCTGCGCCTCCGCGGCAAACGCTCTATCTAGCGTGAGTCGAGATCGTAATGAAGCGATTCCGGGTAGCCGCCCGGCTCAGGGCGCGACATCGACTGTGCTGGTCCCGGGCGTTACTCTCTGCAGGCATTAGCGGGCGTGGGAGGGGCGGGCATCGTGTTATCGCTGGAGGCATTCGAGGCGCGGGTGAGGGGGGGAAGCCAGCTGTGCTTTGTGCATATTTCCAAGACCGCGGGCAGCACCTTTGTGGAACATTTTCGCAGGGCCGCGCCGGATTGGGCGACGTTCTGGTATTCGACGGGGCAACGGGAGGAGTTTCAGGCGGCCGGCGCTCTGGACGCCGAGCGCGAGGCGCGCCTTTGTGGGGGGCATTTCGGGGTACATGACTTTCTGGAGCGCTGTGCTGACGATGCTGTTCTGCTGAGTTTCGTCCGGCATCCGGTGGGATCGCGAGAAAGACTACTTCAGGAGCTATCCGCCGTTTCGCAACCATGCCGTTTGGTTCGAGACCAACGAGCACTCATGGCACGGTTTCGACAACATCCGCCTGCCCGAGGACAGGCAGGGCGCGACCCGGAAATCCCTCACGGTCTACTACTGCACCAGAACCCGGCCAGCGGAGGAGACCGCGCGCAAGCACGGCACGATTTACTTGCAGAAGGCGATTCCCGATTCCGTGAAACCCCACGAGGTACTGACGCCAAAGGCCTACCGTGAACTCAAGCAGATCTTCAAGCGCCGGGATGACTACCTCAAGTGCCTGTACACTCGGGAATCCAACCTGCTGGTCAGGGTGGAGGACCTCAAATTCCAGGTCCGCCAACTGGAGCGCAGACTGGAATCGGAGGGTGACCGCAAGCCCCCATCCGCCCTATCCAGAGTCAGGCACCTGCTCGGACGCGGCAGAAAACAGTAGTACAGAAGGATATCGCTTTGTCTGTTTCCCGCCAGTCAGAATCACCCACCTCCCTGTCCACACGAAGATGCGTTTGCCCATGAGGCCTGCTCGATAGAGCGGTCCTGCCGGCGGGGTGGGGTTCACCAGACCATCGGCGCCATGGATGGCGCCGCTGAGCCCCCACGGACGGGTTCACGGCGTGTCTGGTGAACCCCACCCCGGCTTCAGGGACGCGGCCAGACTGCAGGGACGAAGGACGCGACCAGGCCGCACGACTGCGGCCCCGTAAGCTGGATCGACGCAACTCAACCCGGCCGAATCACATACTCCAGCATCTCCGCATATATCCCCTCCGCCTCCAGGCAAAGCGCCTCGTACCTCGCCGGCACCTC
>JAWLGG010000158.1:0-6646 GCA_041685155.1 Chromatocurvus sp. | reverse complement strand
GCAGGATGGGGAACCCCGATTCCGGCACTGGTACAGCGAGCAGCGGGCGTTTGCCGCCGGCACCGCGTCAGCCGATAGCCCAGCGTATTCATTTCCGGGCGCCTCCCCCGGTTCTGCTGTCGCCACGGATACCGCACACGGAGCCCATGGAGGGCCGCTGATCCACCTCACCCACTTCAACACCGCGGCGTTCCGCTATCTTCGCGAGAGCGGGCTGTACGAGATGTCGAACCTGCGCAGCATTGCCGCGCGCGATGCCTCCCTGCCCGCGCCCCCGGGGGACGCAATGGTCGCCCTGACCGGCTGGTGGCCACTCGCCGGCGACCAGGCCACACCACTTCCGCTCTGGGATGACGACGCGCCCCTGCGACCCGGCGGCGCCAATGGCTACCTCAACTGGCCACGGATCGGGCGCGTGGCGGCCGCCCATGGCAACAGGATCCCGGGGGCAGGTCATGCTGCGCGGCAGTTTGCCGGGCGCACCATCAGCGATCCACGCATATTTCCACGGGAGGCGTTTTACCGCGTCAGGCCGTCACTCGCGCACCGGCAGGCGCTCATGGCGAATCCGCAGTTCCGGCGGGCCACAATCATCGCCCTGGGCCGGCCCCTGCAAGCAGGCGACGAGCTGGCGCTGGTGGCTTTCCATGTCCTCCATTTCGGCCTCGAGGAGGGCGTCTGGCTCACATACTGGTGGGACGTGGACACCTGGCAGACGGAGGCGCAGCAGGACACGAGTGCGTCGGGAGGCGACGAGGCCTTGCCCCTGCCCGCCCCGTGGCGCAACTTCAGGGGCGACATGACGGTCAGCCCTGACTACCCCCGTGAGGCGGATGGCAGTCCGAACATCTGTTTCAACCCCTGGTTCGACGCCGTCTTCCCGGATTCAGGGCAGGGCAATGGCCTCACCGCGAACTGTCTCAGCTGTCATCTCCGGGCCGGCATACCGGCCACCGGCAGGCTCCGGGTCACGCGCGGCAGGCCGGATATCGACAGCGAGGACAGCGGTATCGTCCACACCCACATGCTGTGGTCTCTCGCCAATCCCCGCCGCACTGACGCGCGGTAGCGACCCGCCGGGGCGTAATCAGTCCGGAATCTCCACCCGGATCAGTTCGCCACGGTTCTTGTTCGGCAGCCACACGGTAATCTGCTCCGCCGACTCGTCGAGGACGAGTTTCCGTGCATCGTAGTACACGGGCATGAGGTACGTCGTTATCTCCCCCGATGCCGGATCAAGACGCAGGAGACGATCGGAACCCGTGCTTGATATCCAGATGTCACCATTGCGATCCGCTCGCGTGAAGTAGGGGGAGATATAGCGGGGTGACAGCGGGTACTCAGTGATCTCGTCGGTGTCGAGGTCGATCATGCCCACGCGGTCGGCAAAGAACTCGGAGAACCAGAAGCGGTTGTTCGCGTCCCGATAGCCACGACGGGGATAGGCGTTGGGCGTGGGCGTGGGGATGTAGCGCACCTCGCCAGCGTCATCAATCCGCACGATGGCTGACGTCTCGGACGCTGTACACAGGAAATTACCGTCCCGATCCTGGTCGAACATGTAGCAGTAGTTGCGCTGGTTGCGATGCGTGGGGGAGGTGGGCGCGGACAGGTCATCAAACAGGGCAATCCCCTCGCTCAGTTCGCCGGTACGCGTATTGAGACCGTAGGCATGCTCGTTCAGGTTGTCTCCTTCCGGCGGCGCCGTCACGCCTGAACCCCAGAGCGTGATCTCCCCCTCGCGGACAGGGCCGAGGAAGGGGTTTTTCCAGATGACCGGCAGGTCATAAATCTTCCAGCGCTCCGTTTCCCGATCGAAGGCGGCATGCTTGTTGCCCATGACCGCCACCCAGACCTTGCCATTCGGGTCGACCTGGATATCCTGGACGCCGACGATGCGATCGAGGTCTTCCTGGGCAGGGGGCAGGAAGTTCGGCGCCGGCCACTCCGAGAACTCGCCGCTGCGCGGGTCGAGTCGGCCAAGAAAATCCCAGCCTGTATTTCCATACCAGACGTTTCCGGAATCGTCCACGTCCAGATCGTGCACGACGCTGGGCTGGCGCGGAATCGGGAAAACCGTCACTATCGCGCGCGTACCCTCGCCCGTCGGGCGCGGCAGGGGCTGCAGGGTGTAGTCCCAGGTGTCCTTGCCACCACTGAGGTTGATGCGCGCGAGGTATTCCGCCAGCTCTCTCGCGTCACGCCCGTACCATTCGAGGCCCTGCAGAGGCTCTTCCTCAGCGACCACCTGTATGCGCGTGCCCGAGGAGTGGTCTGTCTCGTAGGTTTTCATGCGCTGGATAACCGCCATGAAGGCGTCTGCGTCGTGCGGTGACCGCGCCACCTGCTCGAGCGAGTGGCAGAAGGCGCAGTTGACCATGTTGCGAGTCAGCAGGTCCTTCTCGGCCTGCGTCCCGGGAAAGCTGTTCAACCAGGCCAGGGACGTAAGCTGACCCGCGAGCGTATCCTTGTCGGTGACCGGCTGCAGCGCGAGTTGCAGGGTCCCGGCCATACCCGGCTCCACGGGGATATCCAGTTTCCGGGGGCCATCGACCAGTTCCCAGCCCGCGGCGCGCACCCCAATACGGTAGCTGCCCGCCGGGAGCCGGTCAGCCGGGAAGGTAAAGCGGCCGTCAGCGCCCGAGGTGACGGCAACGCTGCGCGATCCGCTTTCTGACGTGGCGATTACCACGACACCCTCCATCGCGCCCTCGTCTTCGCTGCTCACTTTGCCGCCAGGCCCGGCATCTGCATGCACCAGGCCGCTGTGCGCCAGCAGCAGAGCCAGCACCCGAAAGACCATCCGCAGACAGGCCCCCGGAATCGGTAACCGGCTGCGCCGGGGCACAGCGAGGGTCGCGGGGGTCATCCCATCTCGCTCGCAAAGGGAATCCGATGCAGGGTCTGCCCACCGGACATGTCGATAACCTGGCCCGTGATAAAGGCCTCGTCAGAGGCCAGCCACAGCGCCGTGTTGGCGATATCGTCCACCGTGACCAGCCGGTCCAGCACCACCTCCCGCAGGAAGGCTGCTGGCACGCTCTCTATCTGGAAGAAGTCCTCGGTCATCGCCGATCGGGTGAAGCCCGGTGCAATCGAGTTGACCCGGATACCGCGCTTGCCGTGCTCCACCGCCGCGATGCGCGCCACCTGGTCCGCCCCGGCCTTGGCACCGGCGTAGGCGGCGAGTCCTGCCGGGCTGAGCAGGCAGGTCATGGACGACGCGGTAATCATTGCGCCACCGTCCGCCATGTGAGCACCCATGTGTTTGAAAAACAGCGTCGTACCGACAAAATGTACGTCGCTGGAGCGCCGCAGCGCGTCCGCGGTCACATCGGCGACCGGGGCCTGCTCGCTGAAGCCGCTGTAGTTGATGGCGATATCGAGCTGGCCGAAGTGCTCGATCGCTGCCTCCGCGAGCCTGGCGATATCCGCTTCACGGGTGATATCGCAGGCCACTGCGACGGCACCGAGTGGCGAGGCGACTGCCTCCACGGCCTCCTGTCGACGGGCCGCGAGCACCAGCTTTGCGCCTTCCGCCGCAAAGCGCCGCGCTGTCGCCGCCCCCATGCTGCTCTCTTCCGAGGCCCCGAGAATCACGGCCACCTTGCCCTGCAGACGTCCCATACCCTACTCCCTGTTCTTATCGTGTCCATTGTCTGGCGCGTTGCACCCGCCTGTCACACAGCGCGGAACCGCCTCGATTTTTAAAAACATAACAGGCTGTTTCTTTTGAATAAGCCAAGGTAGAGTGGCGTCAAATCAATGTCAATGCCTGCCCCTCCGCGCCGGGGCCGGCCCAGCTACAGGGTAACCCGATGATAAAGACCATCACCCTGCTCAAGCGACGCCCGGACATGTCGGTCGCCGATTTTCGCAGCTACTACGAGTCGCAGCACGTTCTCCTCGGGTTGAAATACACCCGGCCCGAGGCCCTGCGCTATACGCGGCGATACCTGACCACCCTGGGCGGGAGCCAGGACAACGACGCCTGCTTCGATGTCGCGATGGAGCTCTGGTTCGCCGATCGCGACGCACTTGACCGCGTCCTGGAGCGGCTGCAGCAGCCCGCCATCGCCGCCGAGATCGCAGCGGACGAGGCGCTGCTTTTTGACCGGCAGCAGACCCGCTTTCTGGTGATCGACGAGGAAATCGACAGCATTGCCCCCGCTGACGGTGGCGATGAAGACCGCCAAGGCTGACTATTAAAAACATTTACACCTGTTTCTTTTTTGGTCTATGATGAGCCGGGGTGTCGAAGAATACCCAGCACACATAACTCTAAAATGCCGACAGAGAGAACGCCATGAATGCACGCCGCCGCCCGCTCGCTATCGCCCTCGCCCCGCTTGCACTGCAGCTCGGATTCACCGCTACGCCCGCCCATGCCCAGCTGGAAGAAGTCATCGTCACCGCGCAGAAGCGACAGGAGAGCATGCAGGACGTGCCCGTCGCGGTCACGGCCATCAGCGGTGACAGTATCGCGAGACAGAACATTACCGGCCTTTCGGGCATGAACAATTCACTGCCCAACGTGCAGATCAACCAGTTTTCCAACTCGCCGGACTCCGCGGTATTCACGATTCGCGGCGTCGGCGTCAACGATGCCGACCCCTACGTGGGGACGACGGTATCCGTTGTGGTAGACGGCGTTGTCGTCGGTGTGAATACCGCCGCACTGCTGTCGCTGTTTGACATCGAGCGCGTCGAGATCCTGCGTGGGCCCCAGGGGACGCTGTTCGGCGCCAATACCACCGGCGGGGTCATCAACGTGGTCACCAGACAACCCACCGGCGAGTCCGGCGGCGAGGGCCAGATCGCCGCCGGCAACTACGGCCGTATCGATGCCAATCTCGCCTACAACTTCCCGATTACAGAGCAGCTGGCCGGCAAGGTCAGCCTTCTCCATACCAGTCACGATGGCTTTTTTACCAACCTGCTGAATGGCGAGGATCTTGGCAGCCAGGACGTTACCTCCCTGCGCGGCTACCTGCAGTACAACCGCGAGCGCTACGACGCCACGCTGATTGCCGAGTATGTCCGCACGCGCAATGGAGCACAGCCGAATCTCAACATCTCCGACGAGACACAGCTCCTGTTCGTGCCGGGTGAAACCGGCCCTGAGCCCCGATTTGACCGCGGGCAGAGCCCCGGCCTGCCTGACCAGAATCATCGCGACACCTACAGCCTGACGCTGACACAGAACTGGGAGACCTCGGCGGCCGACTGGGTGTCGATCTCCAGCTACCGCGAATACGACCACGAGCTCTACAGCGACGACGACGCCACGACCCTGCAGCTGCTGCAGACCGCGCGCCAGACGGAACACTGGCAGTTCTCCCAGGAACTGCGCGCCAGCATTGACCCCACGCCCGACCTGCGCGTGGTCGCCGGTGGTTTCTTCCTGACCCAGGCCTACGACCTCGACCAGCAGGGCGTGCTGGATGGCTTTCTGCCCGGACTCGGACAACCGCAGACGCAGGAGCAGGATAACTGGTCCGCCTCACTGTTCGCCCAGAGCTATTACAGCCTGTCGGATCGACTGACACTTCAGGCAGGCGTCCGCGTTGCCCGCGAGGAGACGGAAGCCACCTCGACCACGGCGAACAGCTTCGCCGCCGTTCCGGGTGAACCGGCGAGCTTCAATGATCCGGTGATTCCGGGATCGCTGATCGTCGCCAGCGGCAAGAAGGACTGGGACAATATCGGCTACAAGGTCGGGCTCGACTACCGCATCAACCCGGACACCATGCTTTACGGTTACTATGCGCGCGGATTCAAGTCCGGCGGCTTTACCGGTCGCATCGCGATAGCACAGGATATCGGTCCCTTCGACCCCGAGTTCCTCGACACGGTGGAAGTCGGCATCAAGTCGGAGCTCCTGGATAACCGCATTCGCACAAACGCCGCAATCTTCTACAACGAATACGACGACATGCAGGTCGTGCAGAACATCACCTTCCCCTCGGGGGCCAACAGCGCCAGCATCCAGAACGCCGGGGAAGCGAATTCCTACGGTGCAGAACTCGAGGTGGACGCCTACGTCAACGAGCATCTGACCTTGAGCCTCGCCGTTGCCTGGCTCGAATCGGAGTACGAGGAATACGATACACGGGCACCGGACCCGACTACCGGTGAACTGGTGACAACCAGCTTTGCCGGCAATCCGCTGATGAACGCGCCCGAGTGGAGCGGCAACGCCAGCGCCACGTATTCGACTCCCGTTGCCGGCGGCACGGCGGACCTGTTTGCACAGGTCACCCACAGCAGCGACAAGATCAGCAACTACACGGCCTTTCCGCAGGAGCGCATCGGCGACATAACGCTCCTCAACGCCAAGCTATCCTGGTCACCCGGCAGTGAGCGGTGGACTGTGGGCGTCTATGGGCGCAACCTGCTCGACAAGGAATACTTCCTGCAGAAGCAGTGGTTCACCCCGAGTTTCGGAATCGGCAGCATGGGTGCCCCACGCGAGATCGGAGCCGACTTCCGCTTCAGCTTCTAACAGACCACGACAGATCAGACAGAGGAGAGACAGCGTGACCATTTCCCTGGACAAGCAACTGCAGCGCCCCGACAAACTGGATGAACCGACCCTGCGTGGCGACGAAGTCAGCGCAGACCGCTACATCGACCCCGCCTATCT
>JAWLGG010000157.1:0-6677 GCA_041685155.1 Chromatocurvus sp. | reverse complement strand
GATCGCCCCGCCTGCGAATCGAGTCACCGGAGAGGAAAACGCGGCCCCGCTGCACAACGCGAGCGATTGCGCACAGGCTGTTCCGTCACCTGCCTCGCGTCCCGGCGCCCGCTCAGAAGCGCCAGGAGAAGTTGACACCCCAGGTGCGGGGTTCGTTGGTGTACGCCAGCAGGTTGGCGAAATCGATGCCGCCGATGACGTTCTCCTCGTCGGTGATGTTCCGACCGAACAACCCGACCTCCCAGTTGTCCTGCAGGTTGCGGTAGCCGATCTTGAGGCCGCCCTCGAACTGGGTGCCGTAGACGTACTCCAGGCTCTCGTACAGGAAATCGTTGGTTTCACCGCGGAACTTCCAGTCGGAGAACAGATAAAGTTCAGCGCCGGCGTCAGCCAGGGGATAGCTGTAGTCGATCTCGAAGTTCCCCGTCCACTCCGGCGCGTGCTGGAACGGGTTGCCGTCAATCAGCGCGAGCCCGTTGGCGTTCAGGGGATCGAGGATGGTGCAGATGCCCGAGCCACAGGGAGCGACCGCCAGGGTATCGTCGTTGATCTCCGTCTTCACATAGCCGTAGCCGCCTGACAGCGTGAGATTGTCGGTCGCGGCCCACTCGGCCTCGAATTCGAGTCCGTAGCCAACGCCCTCATTGGCATTCAGCAGCGTCGTCCGGTTGTCCTGGCCACCGACGGCGACGAGCTGAATGTCATCAATCTCGTAGTAGAACGCCGCGACGTTATAGCGCAGGCGCGAGTATTCCGCCTTGTACCCGATCTCGTATGACAGAATCGTCTCCGAATCCGCGGTGGTGACCGTGGGGTCGTCTTCCAGGCGGTCCTGGATAGTCGGTGCCCGGAAGGCCGACGCGACGCGTCCGTAGACCTGGGCTTCGGCGGTCACGTCGTAGGCCAGCGACAGGTCCCAGCTGACGTTCTGGTCATCCAGCTTGATCTCCGGCAGGACTTCCGAAGGTGCGCCGTTCTCGTAACGAACGTTGACCGCCTCCTTCTCATCGTCGGTATAGCGGATGCCCGCGGTGAGCTTGAGTCTGTCGCTGATCTCGTAGGTGCCCTGGCCGAAGACGGCATAGGTCGTGTTCTCGATTTCTGCGGTCGACCCGGTCTGGAACTCCGTGGCGCCGGCGCTCTGGTTGGCGGCATCACCGAAAAAATCGTCCTTGAAGTAGAACAGGCCCACCTGGTAGTTGAAGGGCCCCGAGTAATTACTCGCCAGCCGGATCTCCTGGGTGATCTGGTCAAGAACCTGATCTCCCCCCGTGTCGACGTTGACCACGAACGGTGAGGTAAAGGGGCTGAACGGCGTGCTCGGCGGCCCGGAAGGGCCGGTGCAGGTAAACACGCAGCCGAAGCCGCCGTCGATGTCACCGCGCCCGAAGCGCTCATCGACGTCCTGGTAGGAGGTGATGGAGGTCAGGGTATAGTCGCCAATGGTCCAGTCGAGATTCAATGTCGTACCGGTGGACTCGACGCGGCCCCTGTTGCCGGCGCCCCCATCGTAGAAAACGGTGTTCCGATCGAAGTTCTCGTTGAGCCTGCTGCTGCCCTGGCTCAGGACGTTGGCGCGGAACAGGCTGGTGGTGCTGTCCGAGTTCTGCAGCTGGTGGAGCAGCAGGACGCGCAGATTGTCGGTCGGGGTCCACTCGAGCTGTGCCCTGGCGGCAAAGATGTCGAAGCCGCCAAGCTTGTCGCCGTTGAACTCGTTGTCGACCCAGTCGTCGCGGTTCTGCGACAGCACTGAAATGCGGCCGGTGAGCTTGTCGTCGATGAGCGTGCCGCCGACAGCCCCCTCGAAGACGTAGGTGCCGAGGTTGCCCGCGGAGGCGTTGACATACCCTTCCGTCTCCGCCGTCGGACGTCGCGAATTGATCTTGATGATGCCGGCGGTGGTGTTGCGCCCGAACAGGGTGCCCTGGGGGCCGCGTATCACCTCGATGCTCTGCATGTCGAACAGCGGGAAAGCCTTCAGCGCGACTTTCTCCATCGGCACTTCGTCAAGCACGAAGGACACCGGCTGCGAGGCCGCCCCGGTGAAATCGGCATTGCCCAGGCCGCGCAGGTAGAAACGCGGCGCGAGGCGACCGTTGGACGACTCGGCGTAGAGCCCGGGCGCTGCACTCGCGAGGGCAAGAATGTCCTCGCCAGCGGCGAAGCGCGCGTTGAGGCGCTCGCCGGCCATGTTCGTGATGGAAATGGGCACGTCCTGGATGCTTTCGCTGCGACGCTGTGCGGTCACCACAATCTCTTCCAGCCTGGCGTTTTCCTGTGCGCTGGCTAATGGACTGGCAGCAAGAGAGGCCCCTGACAGAACAATTGCGAGCGGCAGGGCATTGAGAGAGAAGCCCCGGGACACCGACCTGCCGACCCAAGGGTGCCCTCTATCGACGGCGGCTTTTGCCGCGGGGCAAGAGGTCGGCCTGCCAGCAGGGGTGCTTCCGATAGTTACTGCGCTCATATCTGTCTTCCTAGTCATGGGTATCGTCGCCACCGGGACCGTGTGTCCCTGGCCCATCGTTTGTCTTCCACGGGTGTTCGATGGAGCAGACGTGCTCCAGGCGTAGAATTAGCATATTTGATGCCATCCGATCACCGCCGGTCCTTCATATGAGTAATAGTTGGCATATTTTGCCCACCGCGCGCGCCAGAGACTGACACTGGGCGAGGGTTCGTCTGCCGGCCCCGGGGTCCGGTACCATCCGCGTCTTCATAATGGGGCACTGTCATTCGAATTCTCGCCCTATTTTGGTGCGCCACCCCATCGCTGACCGTGATCATACCACCGCGGGTTCTAACGTTGTACAACGGCCCAGCCCATCAGGGCAACGCGGATCGCGCCGCTGACCAGCGGCCGACAATGCGTCCGCGCATCAGCCCCCTGATCGCGGCCAGCAACAGCGCGACGCCAAAAGCCAGCGCGGTCCAATCCAGGAAGCCCTCGAGGTTCGCGCCCCTGCCGATGCCAGCGAAGAAGCTGCTGATGGCGGAGCAGATGACATTCGGCACAACCACCACATCACTGACTTCGCTGAGCCCCACCTGACATCGTATAATCCGCGACCGGACCACGGGGGACCCCTGATGCCAACTATCCGCGCCGGACACCACACGCAGGCCCGGTCAGATGCCAGCTTCACCGATATCATGCGCCCCAACCGGCGCGTGCTGGTTATCGTTGTGGCACTGCATGCGGTCGAGAACCTGATGCAGGCGCTGGCGCTGCTACTGGCACAGCACGCGCTGGGCATCGAGCTGCCTTACGCCAGCCTGTGGACCGTCATCTCCCTGTTTGCGTTGTGCAATGCCGTCGCGGGCTATCGCGCCTACCGTGCAGGCTCTGCGGACGATCTCGAATCCACCTGCACCTGGCAGCTGTGCATCAACATCACTGTGTTGTCGGCCCTGCTCTACTTCAGCGGCGGCGCCACCAGTCCTTTCGTCTCTCTTTACCTGGTGCCCCTGGTGATCGCCGCGCTGTGCCTGCCGCTACTGCGCACCACATTGATCGGCGCGTTCTGCGTGAGCTGCTACACAACGCTGATGTTCTTCCACGTGCCGCTCCAGGCGCAGCACATGGGCGGTGACCATTCCCTGGGCTTTCATGTGGTGGGCATGTGGCTGAATTTTCTGGTCAGCGCCAGCGTCATCACCGTGGTCATCTCCCTCCTCGCGGAGGCAGCACGCAACCGCGCGCGAGCGCTGGCCACCCTGCGTGAATCGCACCTGCGCAACAGCCACGTGGTGGCGATTGGCGGCATGGCGGCAAGCGCGGCCCATGCCCTGTCGACGCCGCTGTCGACGGTGGCCATCGTGCTCGATGAAATCGCCGACGACAGATCGCTCGGTGCAGACCAGCGCGACAGCCTTGAGCTCGCACAGGGGCAGATACGACAGTGTCGCGACCGACTGAGTGATATCCTCGCCGCCGGCGGTCAGGCGCGCATGGCAACGGCAGACTGTGACAACCTGCACGACGCCGTCGCCGGCATGCTGCAGCAGTGGAGCCTGCTCCACCCCGACACGACGCTGAAGGTCGACAATACCCTGCCGGAGACGCCGGCAGCGCTGCAGCCCTTCCTCGCGGACGGCATCGCCACGCTGCTGGACAACGCCGCAGAAGCCAACGCCGCCGCGCGCCAGACCACGATGATACGCCTGAGCGCCTCCCTGCAGGATGGTGCACTGCTGCTGGAACTCACCGATGCCGGCGGCGGGCCTGCGCCGGCGCCCGGCGCCAGTCCCGTCGACACCGGCAAGCCCGGACGCTCCGGGACCGGGCTTTTGATCCTGCGCAGCAACCTCGACCAGGTGGGCGGACAGCTCAGCTTTCGGGAACACGCCGCGGGCTGCGTGGCGCGCCTGTTCCTGCCGCTGTCAGCAGCGCTGCCCGCGGATGGGATGCCGTCCTGATGGCGACAATTCTCCTCGTGGATGACGACCTCGCCTTCAGCGGCGTCATGCGCCGTGCCCTGGAGCGACGCGATCACGACGTCACGGCAGTGGAGCGCTACGACGCCGTCCTGCCGACGGCGCAGCGTGCCCGTTTCAGCCACATCCTCCTGGACCTCATGCTGGGCGAGACCAGCACACTGCCGCTGGTGAAATCGCTCCTCGCCGCGCAGCCGGGCGCGCGGCTGGTCATGCTGACGGGCTACGCCAGCATTGCCACCACCGTGCAGGCACTCAAGGACGGCGCCGCCAACTACCTGGCCAAGCCCGCAGGCATGCGCGAGGTACTGGCCGCGCTGGAACTCGAGGATGCCGGGCCCGGGGGCTTGCGGCCACCACGCCCCCTGCCATTGCGCCAGCTGGAGTGGGAGCATATCCAGCGTGTACTGATGGAGCACGATGGCAACGTCAGCGCCGCGGCGCGAACCCTGGGGCTGCACCGCCGGTCGCTGCAGCGCAAGCTGCTGAAGCGGCCGCCGTCGATGCGGGAGTGATAAAGCATGGCATTCTACGACGACCACATCCTGCCGCACCTTATCGGCTATGCCTGTTCGCAGCCGCAGATCATGAAGAAGCGCAGCCAGGTCGTGCCCGCCGCGGAGGGGCGCGTGCTGGAAATCGGCTTCGGATCGGGCACCAACCTCGAATTCTACGACCCAAACCGGGTAACGCAGCTGTTTGCGCTGGAGCCTTCGCGGGGCATGCGCCGGAAAGCGCAGTATGCGGTGGCGCGCAGTCCTCTGCAGATCGAGTGGGTCGACCTGCCCGGTGAGGATATCCCGCTGGAAGATGACAGCATGGACACGGTAGTGCTGACCTACGCAGCCTGCACCATTCCCGGCATCGCGGCGGCGCTGGCGCAGATGCGCCGCGTGCTGAAACCCGGCGGTCGTCTTCTGTTTTCCGAGCACGGTGCGGCGCCGGACCCGGGCGTGGCCAGATGGCAGCGGCGCATCGAACCGTTGTGGAAACCGATGACCGGCGGCTGTCACCTGACCCGCCAACCGGATCAGCTGCTTGAGCAGGCGGGCTTTCGTATCGACCGCATGGAGGCCGGCTACCTGCCGAAGAGCCCGAGATTCGCCGCCTTCAACTATGCCGGCAGCGCCAGGCTGGGGTGAGTTCAAACCGCAACCGTCTCTGGAGCCATACATGCAAACGCCCGACCAGCCCATCCTCCGCGATATCGTCCTGATCGGCGGAGGACACAGCCACGTCGGTGTCCTCAGGCGCTTCGGCATGCGGCCGATCCCCGGCGTGCGGCTCACGCTGATCTGCCGCGACACGCACACGCCCTACTCCGGCATGCTGCCGGGCTATATTGCCGGGCACTACGACTACGACGAGGTGCACATCGACCTGGGGAGGCTGGCGGAATTCGCCGGTGCGCGGTTTTTCCGGGACGAGGCCGTGGGGCTCGATCTGGCCGGCCAGCGTGTGCTCTGCCGAGGTCGGCCACCGGTGCCCTACGACCAGCTCTCCATCAACATCGGCTCGACGCCCCAGGTGAGCGAAGTACCCGGTGCCGGAGAACATGCCGTACCAGTGAAACCGATCAACCAGTTCAACGACCGTTGGCTGGCGCTGCTGGAGCGCATTCGCGAGCACCCGGGCCCCACGCTGGTCGCCGTGGTCGGCGGCGGTGCGGGGGGCGTCGAATTGACCCTGGCCATGCAGTACCGGCTGCGCCGGGAGCTTCGCGAGGCGGGGCGCGATCCGGATGAGCTGGCGTTTCACCTGTTCACGTCCAGCAACCGGCTGCTGCCGACGCATAATGCGCGCGTGCGCCGCGCGTTCGAGCGTCAGCTTGAGGACCGTGGCGTACACCTGCACCGTGGATCTGCGGTGAACCGGGTGGAGGACGGCGTGGTGCATACGGCAGCCGGCGACACGCTGGACGCCGACGAGATCATCTGGGTCACCCAGGCCGGTGGCGCCGCCTGGCTGCGCGAGACAGGCCTGGAGCTGGACGAGCGCGGCTTCATTCTGGTGCGCGATACGCTGCAGACGCTCACTGACGACCGGGTCTACGCGGCGGGCGACATCGCCACGTCATTGAATCACCCGCGGGAGAAGGCGGGCGTGTTTGCCGTGCGCCAGGGCCCGCCACTGGCGCGCAACCTGCGCCGCGCGGTGCGGGGGCGTGCGCCGCGGCCGTTCCATCCACAGAAGACCTGGCTGGCCCTGATCAGCACCGGTGACAAACACGCGGTGGCCTC
>JAWLGG010000156.1:0-6698 GCA_041685155.1 Chromatocurvus sp. | reverse complement strand
AACAGACGCGGATGTCGATGCACTCGAGCGACGTATTGAGCGGCAGCGCTCCGAGTTGCAGGCACAGACCGCCGCCCACCAGCAGGAATCGCAGGAACTGATCGCCCTGCGCGCCAGGCACCAGCAGCTGGTTACGAGCCTCGAGAGCGAACGCCGGCGGGAGCCGGACACCGCGCTGGCCTCGGAGGTTGCCGCGCGCGAGGCCGCGCTGGCGGCCGCGGACGCGAGGCTGAAGGAGCTGCGCACAGACCTCGAGGCCCAGGATCCCGAAACGGCAAGGGCCTTGCGCGACAATGCGGTCGAGGCGAGCCAGCGTGCACGCGACGAGCTGGTCGAGCTGCGCCAGCAGCACGCGATAGTGGAAAGTCGACTGCAGCGGGCCAGGGCCAGTGGACAACAGGAGGCACTGGACCTGGCCGAGCAGCGCCTGGCCGCCGCGGAAGACCGGCTCGCGGCGACCCGCCGTCAGGCGGCCGCGGCGCGCTGCCTGTGGGAGCGGCTGAACCACTTCCGGGAGGCCACCCAGAAGGCCTACGTCAGACCACTGCAGGCACAGATCGAGCGACTCGGTCGCATCGTCTACGGTGCGGATTTCAGCCTCAGCCTGGGAGATGACTGGACCATTCTCAGCTGCAGCCGGGACGGCTTGACGCTGCCCTTCAAGGATCTGAGCATCGGCGCGCAGGAACAGCTGGGCATTCTTACCCGGCTCGCCGCGGCACAGATAGTTGCGCGACACGGCGGTGTCCCGGTGATTATCGATGACGCCCTGGGCTTCTCCGACCCCGAGCGCCTGCGCGGCATGGGTGCCGCCATCGCCGCGGCCGGGCGCGATGCACAGGTGATTCTACTGAGCTGCACGCCGGACCGCTTTCGCTACGTCGGCTCCGCCAGCGTCATCCAGCTGTGAGTCGCGCCGCGCCGGACACGGTCGCGCCGCGCCTGAGCGCCGCCGACATACGCAGGGGGTTCTGGCGCGTTCTGCCGATCTCCCTGTTCGTCTTCGTGTTCGGGCTGGCCTACGGCGTCGCCGCCCTGCAGAGCGACATGGCCGTGGTCGAGGTCATGGTGATGAGCATCACGGTGTTCGCCGGCACAGTACAGTTTGCAGCCCTCGACATGTGGGGTGCGCAGGTGCCCATCCTGCCGCTGCTGCTGACCACGCTCGCCATCAACAGCCGCATGCTGCTCATGGGCGCCAGCCTCTACCCCTGGCTGCGACTGGTGCCAGTGCGCCGGCGCTACGCCTCACTCATCACGCTGTCGGATGCCAACTGGGCCATGTCGCTCAACGATCTGCAGCAGGGACGCAACAACCTCGGCACGCTGGTCGGCGGCGGCATCGCCCTGTGGAGCTGCTGGCAGGGGGGCACGCTGACCGGCCTGCTGCTCGGTGCGGGTATTGACGATCCCGCATCCATCGGCCTGGACATGGTCATGGGCTGCTTCATGCTGTCCATGGTGATGGTCGGCAGGCGCAACCTGCGCAAGAGCCTGGCCTGGTGCCTGAGCGCCATTGCCGCCTACGCAGCCTATCGCTGGCTGCCGGCCAACACGCACGTGATCGTCGGCGCCCTCGCCGGGGGCAGCGTCGGCCTGTTCTGGATCGAGACGCCGAAGCAATGATGTCGACCGAGGGCCACGGCATCTACCTCGTGATCGCCCTGATGGCGCTGGTCATGTTGTTCACCCGGTTCGGGGGCGTTTTCATTACCGGCTTCCTGCCGCTGCGGCCACGGGTCATGAGCTTTATCGATGCCATGTCCGGCTCGGTGCTGGTCGCCGTACTCGTGCCCATCGCCGTGGAGGCCGACCCGGCCGGGCGTGCCGGAATGCTGGCGACCGGGGGTATCATGCTGCTCACGGCCAGACCCATGGTCGCAGTCAGTACCGGCATACTCGTCACCGCCCTGATCCGTCTTGGAGGACTGCCCTTATGACCGCTCGCCTGCCCGCCACGATATACCTGCTGATGAGCGTGCAGGCCCTGTCCATGTGCATCGCACCGCTGTTTTTCCTTACCGGCGGGCTGGTCGGCAACGACATCGCCCCGCGCCCCGGCCTCGCCACCCTGCCCGTCGCGATGGTGATCTGCGGTACCGCCATCTCGGTGATCGGCGTGACACGGCTGATGGCGCATGTCGGCCGACGCCTTGTATTCGCGCTCGGCTCAATGCTGGGCTGCCTCAGCGGCCTGCTCGCGGCGTTCGCCCTGATGCTGGGCAACTTTGCCCTGTTCTGCGCGGCGGGACTGGTCGCCGGCATCAGTATTGCCACGGCACAGCAGTATCGTTTCGCCGCAATCGAAACGGTGCCGCCCATGCTCGCCGGCAAGGCGGCGTCGCGGGTCCTGCTCGCCGGGCTGGTCGCTGCCTACCTGGGGCCGGAACTGGTGGTCTGGGGCGCACTGGTACCTGGGCTGGAATTGCTGCGACCGGCGGTCGGCAGCCACGAACCCTTCGTCGGCGGCTTCCTGCTGCTGTCGGGCATCAACCTGCTGGCGCTGGCTATCCTCCTCGTCGGCTACCGCAACCGGCGCCCGGATGCCGACGAGGTGACCGGTGAATCCAGACCGCTCCGTGAGATCCTGCGCCAGCGGCCGATCTGGCTGGCGATCATCGCCTCGGCCATGGGCTACGCCATGATGAGCTTCATGATGACCGCGACGCCACTGAATATGCACGCGGTCAACGGTCACAGCCTTCTCGATACCAAGTGGGTCATACAGTCACACATCGTTGCCATGTACGCGCCGGCGTTTTTCTCCGGCTGGCTGATCACCCGGCTGGGGCACCGGACGGTGATTGCCGCCGGCGGGGCGGCCTACCTCGTCTGTCTTGCCATCGCCCTGAACGGACAGCACCTGATGCACTACTGGTGGGCCATGGTCCTGCTCGGCATCGGGTGGAACTTCATGTTCGTCGGCGGCACTGCGTTGCTGCCACTGTGCCACCGCCCCAGCGAGCGATTCAGGGTACAGAGCGCAAATGAGTTTGCGGTTTTCGGCTCACAGGCGGTGGCCGCACTGAGCGCAGGCTGGGTGGTGAACGCCCATGGCTGGGATGCCATGGTCGGCCTGTGCCTGCTCATGGTACTCGGCGTCAGTGCCGCGCTCTGGCTGAACCGGCGCGGCACGCTGGCACCGGCCGCCGCCGTCCCGGGGTGACGGCGCGGTCAGGCGCGCGTGGTGCGAAGGTAGGGGAAGACCGTCTCGAATTCGCCGAACTTCGCCTTTGCGTCCGCATCGGAGACCGTCGGCGGAATGATCACGTCCTCACCCACGGCCCAGTCCGCCGGCGTCGCCACGCCACGCTGCGCGGTGTACTGCAGGGCATCGAGTGCGCGCAGGATTTCCGCAAAGTTGCGCCCGACCACCATGGGATAGGTCATGGAAAGTTTGAGCTTCTTGTCCGGGCCGATGATGAAAACCGACCGTACCGTGGCGCTGTCGGCGGCCGTGCGGCCGTCCGGCAGGTAGGCGTCCGCCGGCAGCATGTCAAAGGCTTTGGCCACGGCGAGGTCCGCGTCGGCAATGATGGGGAAGCCGACCCGGGCCGTGCAGTAGGTCTCGATGTCCCCGATCCATTTCCTGTGGTCATCGACGCCGTCGACGGAGACACCGATCACCTTGGTATTGCGTTTCTCGAACTCCTCCGCCAGCCGGGCGACGGCGCCAAACTCCGTGGTGCAGACGGGCGTGAAATCCTTCGGATGGGAAAACAGTATCGCCCAGCTGTCGCCGATCCAATCGTGGAACGAGATCGTCCCGAGGCTGGATTCGGCCGTGAAATCGGGTACTGTGTCATTGATTCGCAGTGACATGACTAACCTCCTGGAACGTGCACGACAGGTGACATCCTGCGTCACCTAATTCCGACAGTATAGGCGCCATCATGCGACTTTTCGACCTCACACCCGCGCCGGACAGGGGGCTCGCGCCAGCCAGCCTCTGTCGCCAGCGGCGCCTCACCGACCCGCTACACAGGAACCGCGCCCGTGACCATGCTGACCGTTGAACTGAGCTTCTACCCTCTCACCCGGGACTACGAACAACGGGTCATCGAC
Source organism: Chromatocurvus sp. (assembly GCA_041685155.1). Classification (GTDB taxonomy): domain Bacteria; phylum Pseudomonadota; class Gammaproteobacteria; order Pseudomonadales; family Halieaceae; genus Chromatocurvus. The sequence continues at coordinate 2,633 of JAWLGG010000156.1, read as the reverse complement.
TTCATCCACCGGCTGCGGCAGCACCCCGGTGTGCGCCTGCAGACAGGCGGCATGAGCACACTGATCCACGGCGACCACGATACTGTCTTTGACCTGCTTCGGGATGCCACACGGGATTTCAATGCCGGCATTGATACCTGCATCTTTGTCGCCAAGTTCCTCAACCGGGATGCCTTTGACGCGCCGCATATCGACTGATACCGCGCTGGAAGTCACGGCGGTAGGCTTCAGTCTTGCCTACACGCTGCTGTACCTGCGCGGCGTTGTGCCCACCTGCTATGTGGCGGCGCTCTTCGGATCGGTGCTGTTTGCGCTGCTATGCTGGCGCAAGCGCATCTTTGCCGAGAGTGCGCTGCATGTGTTCTACGTCGGCATGGCGATCTATGGCCTGTTCGCCACCGCGGCGGACTGGCAGGTCGTCAGCTGGCCGCCGGGGGAGCATGTGCCCTGGCTGCTTGCAGGCATCCTGGGCACGGGCGCCGTCGGCTACCTGCTGAGCCGCAATCCGCTGGCACGGACTCCCTACCTGGACGCCTTCACCACCGTGTTCAGCCTTATTGCAACCTGGCTGATGATCGCCTATGTGCACGAGAACTGGCTTTACTGGATCGTCATCGACAGCGCGGCGGTCGCGCTGTACGCGATGCGCCGGCTGTACCTCAGCGCCGGCCTCTTCCTTCTCTACCTGGCCATGGCGCTGGACGGGTATTTCCCGCAGATCAACTGGTTCTCGTAGCAAGGCTCGTTACCCGGAGGCAGGCCCTGATACGCAATCCGCGCATCAGGGCGCAAGCAGTGCCGCGATGCCAAGCCACAGAAGACGCAGCGCCAGCAGGGTCAGGAGCACATTGAAGATCTGGCCGAAGCGGCGGTTATCGAGGCGGTGCAGCAGGCGCACGCCCAGCCAGGTGCCGACAAGACCCGCCGCGATCATGGCAGCGACGAGAGGCAGCCAGTCGGCAAACACGAATCCCGTTGCGCCGAAGACCAGCGCCTTCGGCGCATGCTGCAGCGTCATGGCGGCTGCGAACGTGGCCACAGTAGCAAAGCGGTCGCGATCGAGCTGCCTGACAAAGGCGGCCACCAGTGGACCCGTTGCGCCGACAAAGAGACTGGCAAAGGTTGTCAGCGCGGCGGCGATGGCAATACCCGATGGGCCGACCACGATGCGCGGCAGCCGCGGTCCCCAGCACAAATAAAGAACAAACAGCGCGACGAGCAACTGCCAGGTGGCGGGGGGCAACTGGACCAGCAGAATGGCACCGAGCCCTGCACCCAGTAATACACCGGGAGCAAACGCGGCGATGGTTCGCCAGCGGATATGGCGCCAGGTCATGACTGCGCGACCCGCATTGGAGCCGAGCTGGACAAGCCCATGCACGGGAATCAGGGCGACCGGGGGTACCCAGATCGCCATCATGACAAGAAGAAGCAGGCCACCGCCGACGCCGAGGCCGGCAGTGATCAGCGAACCCAGCAGTGAACTGACTAGCAGTACTGCCGCTACCGGGGCATCGAGTCCCTCAGGTAGCCACACGTAGCACTGCCGTCAGCGCGCTACAGCGACGGGGTTCAGGCGCTCATGGCAGCGTACGCCGTGCACCAGCCTGTGGCCTTGACCGCCTTGCCGGCGAAAATGCCACAACCCGCCCATTCGTCGCTGTCACTGCCCTGCCACAGCTGGCAGTTGGAGCACTGCTGCCCTTCCTTGTAGCGGCTGTGGTCTACATCGCTGGCAATATGCTTGTACTCAAGCGACTTGGCCTGGGCATTGTCTTCGCTTAGCTCCGGCAGGTCACCGCCGCCATTGCCGCCAGCATCGTTCTGCGCCATCTGCTCGCCGTCAGCAGCGGCCTGCTCTGCAGATTCCCTGGCCTCTGTCATCGCGCTGTCGTCAGATGATGGTTCCGACGGATCGGGTCGACTGGCTGCAGCATCGTCTTTGCTGGCTGCCATGTTAGGAGCAGCCGGCTCCTCGCTGGAACAGGCTGCAAGGCCCACGAACGGCAGCATGACTGCGCTGCCGCCCACCAGCGTGAGAAAGCGACGGCGTTCCGTTGTTGGCTGATCGTTCTTCATGATCCTATCTCCCTTGCGTTGAATGGCTGGACTAGACGTACCTGGCTTGCAAAGGCACATGCTGCATACGGTTATACCCGCCTTTGTGGACCATACCAAGACAAACCGCTCATGTGACCCCCCCGTTCAGGCCTCGAGCAGAACTTTCAGGTCTGCTGTTTCATCCGCCAGGGCTGTCGCATCGGGCGAGCAACCGGCGAGCACGGCGCGCTTGGCGGCCATGAAGTCCTTCGGGCGATTGACCGCATCGGCGGCAATAAGCCGACCCTCGCGCAGGTAGAACAGCGTGAAGCTGCGACCGGCACTGATATCACCGCGCACCACCAGCGCATCGTGGCCCTCGGAAAGCCCGGCGATCTGCAGCTTGATGTCGTATTGATCCGACCAGAACCACGGCAGCGCGTGGTAGGCAACGGGATTGCCGGCCACCGTCTTCGCGGCGGTGCGCGCCTGCTCGTTGGCATTCTGGACAGATTCCAGACGCACCCATCGATCATAAACGGGGTTGTAATGCCGCGTGCAGTCACCTGCCGCGACAATGCTGGGGTCCGAGG
>JAWLGG010000155.1:0-6700 GCA_041685155.1 Chromatocurvus sp. | reverse complement strand
GGCCAGGTGGTATTGCAGGGCGACAATTACCGGCGTCTGTACGAAAGCGATGATCCCTGGCTGCGCGCGCTGATGGAGAACTACCGGGTCTGGCTGCCCGGTGCACCCTTTGTCGACCCGAATCAGGACATCACCCGCATCAGCACGACCCTGTTTGATACTGTCGCCGTGCACCTCGCCGCGAGCGCGGAATTTCTCGAGATGCAGACCCTGCCGCTCACCGTCACCGACGATGGCTACACGGTGATTGACCGTGAAGGTGGCCGTCCCGTGCACTGCGCTGTCGCCTGGAAGGACCGGGCGGCGTTTGAGGAGAATCTTGTCAGAACCCTCCTGCCAGGGCGCAACTCATAGCATGTCAGACGGGTGATCCATTGGCTTCTCTCGCCGGGCGCCTTTTCGCGACATCGGATTTCCCTCGACGCACGTGTAGACTGAGACATCCCCTGTTGCCTGCCGCAACACTTTCCGGAGTATCCTGATGAATCCGACAAATCGCTCGCTTCTTTTTCACATGGGCATGGCTGCTCTGCTGCTGCTCGCCGCGTTCGCACACGCGTTAGCCGATACTCGGAAAGTGATAGTCGATCAGGATGCCTTTGGCGGGCCCGGGCTGCAGCCGATTCTCATGCTCATGAACGCGCCCGACGTCGAAGTACTCGGGGTTACCACCGTCAGTGGTGATGGCTGGCAGCCAGAGGAGACCTCGCGCACCCTGCGGATGCTGGAGCTGGTAGAGCGCACGGACATACCCGTGGCGGCCGGTGCGACCTTCCCGCTGATCAACAGCAAGCGGCTGGCCGAGGCAAGGGAACGCCTGCATGGCAGAGCCGGATACAAGGGGGCGTGGACAGAGACCTGGCCCGAGAACGATCATATGCCGCGGGCCGATTACCACGCTGCCGAGGTCATCCCGGACTTCCCCGAGGGTAAACCGTCGCTTGAGGCAATACCCGAAACCGCGGCACGGTTCCTGATTGAACAGACCCGCCGTCATCCGGGGGAGATCACCCTTATCGCCATGGGTCCGCTGACAAACCTTGCGCTGGCCCAGCGTCTTGACCCGCAGTTTGCCAGTCGGGTCAGGGAGGTCATTATGATGGGCGGTTATTTCAATCCCGACCTGTCCGCAACCCAGGGCACCTTTACCAGCCAGGTCGCATTCGCACCCATGATGACGTTCAATCAGGCTTGGGATCCCGAGGCAGCATGGATAGTCCAGCACAGTCCCTGGCAGAAGCTCACCCTGGTCAGCAACGACACATCCGTGGGTCTGCTTAGCGATGACGCCATGCTTGATCGTATCCGCGAAGCCGGTACGCCTGTGGCCGATTACGTGTCGCGCTTCGCCCAGCCCGGCTTCCAGCTCTGGGATGAGGTTCAGGCGGCGATCTTTATAGAGCCGGGCATCATTGAGCGGTCATCTGCAATGCGCATCGGTATCGACATCAATCATGGTCCCAACTATGGCGCGATCGTCACCTGGCCCGAGGGTCGGCACCCCGATCTTGGCGAGCAATCCGTCGACGTCATTTTCCGGGTGGACCGGGAGCGGGTGAAGTCGCTCTTCGTGGATCTGTTGAGACGCTGAGCGCTGAGCCCAGCACTTTCGGATTTAGCCCGCCGCCAGGCAGATCGCCCGTCCGTGGTCGGTGGTCTCCACCAGGTCACGGTGCAGCGCCATAATGGCCTTCTCGTAATCGTCCTGCAGGACGACGAACTGCATATCCACCTGCCGCCGCGACTGGTGCATCGCCAGTACCGAGATATCGTCCTTCGCCAGCGCACTCACGGTGCGCGCGAGCACGCCGGGAATCTGCATGTCGCTGCCGATGGCTGACACGATGGACACTTTCTGCTGGTCGAGCTCGGCGCTCGGGTAGATCTCTTCGATGGCCCGGCGAATGCGCTTCACTGTCTTCAGGTTGCAGGCCAGGTAGTGGGTGATCGTGTTGGCGTTGATGTCCTTGGACACGATGTGGGCCTTGTAGCGCCGCATGACGGCGAGTATCTCCCGGTCATACACCGCGACCTGGCCGACCATGTCCTGGTCGAACACCTCCAGCGCGTAAACGTTGCGACTGCCGGCGATGATCTCGACGCAGGGCTTGCTGCTCACGTAGTCGGAGGTCAGCAGGGTGCCCGTGTGCTCGGGTTCAAAGGTGTTCTTGATGCGCAGGGGAATGCCGGACTTGCGCAGTCCCTTGGCGGCCTTGGGATGAATAGCCTCCATGCCAAGGTTCGCCAGCTGATCCGCGACGTCGTAATTCGTGCGACCGATCGGCACGACGTTGTCTTCACCTACCACCTTCGGGTCGGCGCTGCTCAGGTGGTATTCCTTGTGAATGATGGCTTCCCGCGCCTCGGTCAGCACCGCCAGCCGGCTGAAGGTCATTTCGCTATAGCCGCGGTCAAAGCTTGCCATCAACCCGTCGTCGCTGTGGGCATAGCCCGTGACAATGGGGATGGTCTTGCTGACGTCGACACCGGTCATGGCCTGCAGGATCCGCTCATCCAGGGGCAGGTGCTCTTCGCTGCGCCAGGCCGTGAGGTCGATGAAACAGGCCTCGACGCCGTCGCGCTGCAGCAGTGTCGCGGTGTTCCAGGCGCTGTGGGCCTCACCAAGGCTTGCAAGCATTTCGCGTACCGTTGCCAGATGGGACTCAAGCGCAAAGTGACCGTGCTGGCACAGACGCTGCAGATCCTCGAGGCAGCGCTCCGCCGAGGCCAGTCTCTGATTGATGAAATTGTTGGCCCGCTCCAGTTCGTCGGCTTCCGGAAACAGCGACTCGTTCAAGGCGTAAATGTCCTCGCGCAACAGGGCGAACTCTTCACGCCAGCTGCCCTCGTGCTCGCTGCTGGCGAAGAGGGCATACACGCCGGGGCGGCCGGATTTCTTGTGCTCAAGCAGGCGATTCGTGATGCCGGCGTAGGCCGAGACAACAAAAATACGGCCGTAGGGGGTATCACCGCCCCCGGCCAGTATGATGTTGTCGCGCACCGCCGCGTAGTCCAGCATGGACGTGCCGCCGATCTTTTCGACAGTGTGGTTATTCATGAGGCTCCCTGTTATTCCATGAGCTCATATGCGCCGTCGGCGTTGTGCACTTCCTTGCCGGTGACGGGCGGATTGAATACGCAGGCCAGTTTGAGTTCCTTGAAGGCACGCAGGTAGTGCTCATCATGCAGGTTGAGGTTGTAAAGGGTGCCTGGTGTGATCGGATACTTCTTGCCATCGACGATGGTTTCCACTTCGCCTTCACCGGAGATGCAGTACACCGACTCCAGGTGGTTCTTGTAGTGCATGCGAAAATCCGCACCCTCGTAAATGGTGGTGATGTGGAACGAGTATCCCATATTGTCGTTCTTCAGCAGCAGCCGGGTGCTCTCCCAGTTGCCGTCGGGGGAGACAATCCTGCGATCTGACTCCTCTGCTTCCGCGAGTGTTCTTACGATCATGCTCTGGTGTCCTTCTGGTCCGTGAATGGTCGGGTGCTGGCGGCGCTTAAGAAGCGTTGCGCACCTTGAACAGCTCCGTTACCGAGGGCATTTCGTCCTCATTGGCGCAGATTTCCTCTACCGCGTTCTCGAGAATATCAAGGCCGCGTTTCAGGTTGGCATCGCTGATCGTGAGGGGGCAGAAGATCTTGATGACCTGGTCTTCTGCACCGCTGGTCTCGATGATCATGTTGTCCTTCCAGCAGCGCGAGGTGATCTTGTCTGCCAGTTCGCCGCTCACGCAGTTCAGGCCCTGGAACATGCCGCGCCCGCGCACTGAGAAGTTGCCGTCGCCGAACTTGTCGGCGATCGCGTTGAGTCGCTTCGCCACGTAGGCGCCCTTGCGCTTGATGGACGAGCTGAAGCTGTCATCCGACCAGAAATGGTCGATGGCGATCTTCGCGGTCAGGAACGCCAGGTTGTTGCCGCGGAAAGTTCCATTGTGTTCACCGGGTTTCCACTCGTCGAGCTCGGGGCGCAGGAGCACAACAGCCAGTGGCAGACCGTACCCGCTGAGTGATTTGGACAGGGTGACGATGTCGGGCTTGATGCCGGCCTCTTCAAAGCTGAAGAACGTGCCGGTGCGGCCGCAGCCTGCCTGGATATCGTCAACAATCAACAAGATATCATGCTTTTTGCAGACCTTTTCGAGGTTACGAAGCCACTGGGCCGAGGCCGCGTTGACGCCGCCTTCTCCCTGTACCGGCTCGACCAGAACCGCGGCGGGCTTGTCGATGCCCGAGCTGGGGTCGGTGAGAACCTTGTCGAGGTAGGTGGTGGTGTCCACATCCTTGCCCATGTAGCCGTCATAGGGAACGCGTGACGACCCGCCGAGCTGGACACCGGCGGCACCGCGGTGATGCTGGTTGCCCGTTGCCGACAGCGCACCCAGGCTGACGCCGTGGAAACCGTTGGTAAAGGAGATGATGTTCTCCCGCCCGGTCACGTTGCGTGCCAGCTTCATCGCCGCCTCGACGGCGTTGGTGCCGGTGGGACCGGTGAACTGGACCATGTATTGCAGGCCGCGGGGCTTGAGGATCTTCTCGTTAAGGGTCTGCAGGAACTCGCCCTTGGCGCGGGTGTGCATGTCGAGCCCGTGGGTCACGCCATCCCCGGCGATGTACTCAAGCAGGGCCTCCTTGAAGGCCGGGTTGTTGTGCCCATAGTTCAGGGCGCCGGCGCCGGCGAGGAAGTCCAGGTACTCGTTGCCGTCCTCGTCGTAGAGAAATTCGCCGCGGGCAGTGGTGAAGACGCGCGGGAATGACCGGGCATAGCTCTGGACTTCTGATTCGATCTCGTCAAAAATTTTCATGCTGTAATCCTCTCTTTCCTCTCAGGGTTAGGGGAAGTGCCCGGTCGTCAGCCCTTGCGGGCAAAGGGTCCGATGCGGACCTGCATTTCCGTGTCATGCTCGCCGCCGAAGTGCCTGTCGCTGTCGAAACCCACTTTGCTGACCAGCTCGGCGCCTCGCTTCTCCGCAAACTTGCGGAACAGGCCCCAGGAGGCCGCGTTGTCTTCCGTAATGGTGGTTTCCATGAAGCGCACTGCGCGACAGGCGTTGCCATCGACGATGTGGTCCAGCATGCGCAGTGCCAGTCCCTGTCCACGCGCGGCGCTGCCCACGGCTACCTGCCAGATGAACAGCGTATCGGGGCGCTCGGGGATCAGGTAGCCGGAAATCGAGCCGACGACCTGATCGTCGATCTCGGCGACGACGGAGGTGTGGCGGAAATGCGAGCACTGTAGCAGGTTGCAGTACAATGAATTGGTGTCCAGTGGCGGACAGTCAGCGATAAGCTGGTGAACTGCGGCACCGTCGGTATCAACGGGCTCCCGGAGGCTCGCAAGCCTATCGGGGCGATGCGTTGTATCAGGTGTAATGGTTACACTCCATAGCGACTGTGTGACACAGTTTACGCGATTCTGCGGATAAAAGCCACCGACAGAAGAAAAGATTCCTGTTTAATGGAAATAATGGTGTTTTAATGGCAAAAGCGGCGGCATATGCCCGCAAACCGGAATTGGCTCGGGGTTTTTAATTGCTTTCGACACTAAGCAGTCGGGGGGTGTCGGGCGCCTCGCAGGGGCGAGGCAGCATCCTGCGCCCGGCGAGGGGAGGCTACGCAGGCCCTCTGACGCCGGCGGTAACGGCGTCAGAGTCGCTCGATGAACAGCGCGCTTCCGGTGCCGGCGGCGCCCGCGGCAGACACGATCCCGCAGCCCAGGTCACGCCGCTCAAGTTCGTCGAGGAGCATGCCGGCCATCATCGCGCCGGTCGCGCCCATGGGATGCCCCAGGGCGATGACGCCACCGTTCACGTTCAGCTTGCTGTCGTCGATACCCAGGGTCTGCTGGCACATGATGCTGGTAGCGGCAAAGGCTTCGTGAATCTCGAACAGATCCACGTCCGCGCTGCTCAGGCCCTGTCGCTGCATCAGCGCGCGCGCCGCCTCGACACAGCCGGAGAGGACCTGCAGGGGGTCGGCACTCACGGTAATGCTGGCGCTGATGCGGGCCCGCGGCGATATGCTGCATCGACTGGCCAGTTCGCTGTCGCCGACCAGCACCAGCGCCGCACCGTCGGCCATCGCAGGTGAATTGCCGGCGGTATGGATGTGCGTGATGCTCTCGAGGTGGTCGTGCCCCTGCAGCTGCAGCGCATCCGTGCCGGCGGCGCCCAGTTCAGCAAACGCCGCGGGCAGGCCCGCGAGGTCCTCGGCGCTGATACCCGCGCGGATGCACTCGTCCTGTTCGACCGTGCCCTGCGTGGTGCTGATGGGCACGAGAGATCTGCTGTAATACCCCGCGTCCCGCGCGTGTGCGGCGCGCTGCTGGCTGGCGAGGGCCACTGCATCCGCCGCCTCCCGGCTGACGCCGTGCAGGCTGGCAATAAGGTCGGCGCCGCTGCCCATCATCAGCATCCTGCACGCTGCGGCAAACTGTGGGTCACTGAAGACCCGCGCCTTGTCGGCCAGCATCGGGACACGCGACATCATCTCCACGCCGCCGGCCACCACCGTGTCGGCGAGGCCGGCATTGATCTTGGCCCCAGCCAGGGCGATGGCATCGATACCCGACGAACAGTAGCGGTTCACCGTGATGCCCGGCACCCAGGTGGGCCAGCCGCTGTAAAGCGTGGAGCTTTTGGCGATATTTCCCGCCTGCTCTCCCTGCTGGGTGACGCAGCCGAGGATGACGTCGT
>JAWLGG010000154.1:0-6722 GCA_041685155.1 Chromatocurvus sp. | reverse complement strand
CGCCGGTCCTGTCGCTTGTCGGTGAACAGCGGCATGGACAGGCCGATGGAGATGCTGGCGAAGTCGCTGCGCTCCGTGCGTATGCCGTAACCGGCCTGCACTGACAGGGCCGGCCGGTAGGCCGCTTCGGCCAGCGCCACGCCGGATTGCGCGGACTCGATGCGGGCGTCCACTGCCAGCACCAGGGGGTGGCCGGTGAGCTGACCCCGCAGCGTATCGCCATCCGCAACCCCAGCAAGGTCGGGCAGGGCGTCGGGCAGGGTGGCACGGGCATCGGCGCCGATGCGTCGCGCAAGTCGGGCGCGGTAGTTCGCTGCGTGCTGCTGGTGTGCGCTCAGCTGATCGCGCAGGAGATCCAGCTCGAGCTCGGTGCGCAGCATGTCCTGTGCGTGCAGGCGGCCGGTGGCAAAGCGCGCGGACAGGGAGTCCAGCAGTTCGACCACCGCGCGTATGCTGTCTTCAAGTACCACCTGCGCACGGCTGTGGTAGAACAGGTTCAGCCAGGCGCGACGGGTGGCGAGGACAACGTCCCGCTCAGCGGCTTCGCGCAGGGCGTCCTGTTCCCGGGACTGGGCGCCGCGCTGCTCCCCGCGCAGGGCCAGGGTGTTGCCGGCCGGAAAGTCCTGGCGCAGTCCCAGGGCAATCTGGGTCATGTCGTTGCCATCCAGCGCCGGTGAGTCCACCGGCACATTGGCGAGGCCGGAGCTGAATTGCGGGTCGGGGAGTTGGGCATCCGCCACGGCGGCGTGGGCGAGCGCGTCGGCGCGGGCGCTGCGGCTCGCCAGGGCGGGTTCTTCTGCCCCCAGTGCCAGCTGGACGGCGGCGTCCATGGTCAGGATCCCGCGGGCAGGCTCGGCGGTGGCACCGGGGTTTGCCAGGCAGAGCCCGAGCAGCAGGACGACAATCGGCTGCCGGGCCTGTCGGCCGCAGGGGCGGTGGTTTTCCGGGTTTTTACTCATGCTCTCTCTCCTCCATCGGGCTGGGCAGGCGCCGCTGCCGCGCCGCCTCACGTGTCGGGAGAGAGATCTACTCGTTGAATGTGGCCAGCAGCAGGTGTCGGCGAGGTCCGTCCCGCGCGGGCGGCGGCCCCACGGGTTCTACCCGCATGCGCGCGGGCGGCAGCAGCGCCGTGCCGGGAACGGGGGCGGTCGCGGCGGTCATGCTCTCGACGCCGCTGTCGCCGCGCGGCTTGTCGACGGGGTTCAATCCGTCGCAGTCCGGGTCGCTACTGACGTCGTGGCACGGCTGGGGTGGACAGTGCGGGCAGTCGTGTACCGCGTCCTTGCCCGCGGGCAGGTCCAACGCCATGGCGCAGGGTGTCGTAGCCGCCAGAATCAACACGGCACAGAACGCCGCCAGCGTCGCTCTGAGCCGGTCGTGCCTGTGCAGTGTGAAGTGTCGAGTCATGGTGAGGGGTATACGCCTGTGACGCGGCGCGCGCAAGTCGGGGGACTCGTTTTTCGCTTGTCGCGTGCCGACATTGCGGCCGATTACTGCATGGCGCGCAGCATCCAGGCGGTTTTCTCGTGCACCCGCATGCGGTCCGAGATGAGCGCGGCGGACGATTCGTCATCGGCCTTCTGCGCGAGTTTCAGAGCCTCGCGACAGGTTTTCACCACCTGTTCATGGCCGCGGGTCAGAATGGCGGTCATCTCCCCCGCGCCTGGTACGCCCTCTACCTCTTCTATGGAGCTCAGGCTGGCGAAGGCCTTGTAGGTGCCGGGGGCAACCACGCCCAGCGTGCGGATCCGTTCGGCGATATCGTCCACCGCCACCGCGAGCTCGGTATAGTGTTCCTCGAACATCAGGTGCAATTCGCGGAACTGGGGTCCTGTCACGTTCCAGTGAAAATTGTGGGTCTGTAGATACAGGCTGTAGGAATCGGCGAGCAGCCGCTTCAGCCCCTCGGCGACCTCTGTTCGGTGTTTCTTGCTGATGCCGATATCGACTCTGGACATGGTAGATCTCCTGTGGGTTTTCATGGCGGCACCTGTTGGGCCGCCAGCCTCTTCATATCCAATATACGACTGCGGCGCGCAAAGTGCTCATGAGTATTTCTCCCACTCACCATCGCCTGGTTCGATCGTTCGCGGTGCCCGCGGTTCGGCCCCGGGCTTTCTGTTTCGTCCATGGTCAGTTTCTCCCGGCCAGGGCGTTGAACGATCGGCAATTGTGGCACACCATACTGATCGATGCTGTGCGGCTTCCGCCGGCGCGGTTTGAGGACTGGCGAGCTCCCGAGAGGAGCGCGGAGCAGGCTGGAGAATGTATTACGGCGAGCGTCTGAACAGCATCAGCCACCTGGTGGGAGCAGTGCTGGCACTGGTGGGCTTCGGTGCGCTTCTGACCATTGCCCTGCAGCGGGGTGACCTGTCGACGCTGGTCGCCTTCAGTATCTACGGTGTTACGCTCATCCTGCTCTACACGATGTCGACCCTGTATCACAGCTTTCGCCCGCCGCGCCTGAAGCGCTTTTTCAAGGTCCTCGATCACATCTCCATCTATCTGCTGATCGCCGGCACCTACACGCCCTTCATGTGGGTTAGTGTGGGCCACGGTCGCTCCCTGCAGATTCTGGCCCTGGTCTGGGCGTTGGCTGTGCTGGGTGTCCTGTCCGAGCTGTTCCTGCGCGGGCGGGCGGTGAAGATCGCGCAGGTCGTGACCTACCTGGGTATGGGCTGGGCCTGCTCGCTGGATTTTGCGGGTCTGCGCGCGGCCCTGCCCGACGCAGGCTTCTGGTGGCTGGTAGTCGGCGGTGTGGCCTATACGGCGGGTGTGGTCTTCTACGTCGCGGACAAGATGAAGAAGCTCAACCATGCCCACGGCATCTGGCATTTCTTCGTGCTGGTCGGTTCGGTCTGTCATTTCGTGGCGGTGATTCAGTACGTGCGCTGAGAGCCTGCCGCAAGGCGGTGGGTGCGAATCGTTCCCGCGACCGATGCCACTGGCCCGTGCGGCGCGTCAGGCAGTACTTTTGCGAACTGTTCGGTTGACACTACGGCGGCGTTCACGCACGGTCCGCGGTCCAGCGACAGGCAGCGGGAGGGTTCATGTTCGGTGCAATCGCCGGCGACATTATCGGTTCCGTCTACGAGCGGACGCCCATGAAGCGCAAGGATTTTCCGCTGTTTCATCTTCGGGGCCGCTTCACGGACGACAGCGTTCTCACGGCCGCGGTCGGCCGCGCCCTTCTGGAGGACGGCAACTACCGGCGCTGGGTCTGGGACTACGCACAGCGCTATCCGCATGCGGGCTTCGGCGCCTCCTTCATTCATTGGCTGCAGACCGATGGCAGCAGGCCTTACAACAGCTGGGGCAATGGCGCGGCCATGCGGGTGAGCGCGGTGGGCTATGCCTTCGATACGGCAGAGCGGGTGCTGCAGGAGTCTGCAGATTGCGCTGCGATCACCCACAACCATCCCGAGGGCATAAAGGGTGCCCAGGCGGTGGCGCTGGCGGTGTATCTCGCGCGGCAGGGGGTCTCCAAGGCGGCTCTGCGGGAGGATATTTCCCGTCGGTTCGATTATGACCTCAACCGGCAGCTCGACGCCATCCGACCCATGTATCGCTTCGACGTGTCCTGCCAGGGCTCTGTACCCGAGGCCATCATTGCCTTCCTCGACGCCAGCGACTACGAGGATGCCGTGCGCAATGCCGTGTCGCTGGGCGGTGACAGCGACACCCAGGCCTGTATTGCCGGTGCCATTGCCGAGGCCTTTTACGGGCCGGTGGATGCCGGGATCGAGCAGGAGGTGGCGCGCTACCTGACCGATGACCTGCTGCGGGACGCGCGCGACTTCCGCGACCGCTTTGTGGTCGGCACGGCCTGAGCGGTCCGCCGGCGCGGACTGACGTTCCGTGAAACACGTCGCAACCTCGGGTAACACTTTTCCCCGGCATGCCACCAGTGCCGGCCCGCTCTGATCGGCGCCGGCTGGTCTTACTAAAAAGTGTTTAAAAACAGTTATCTATCCGAGGTTTGGCCCTCTATTCCGGCCAGATTTGTGTCATTTTCACAGTATTCTCCTGGGTTTGTGTGATCCAGTACCGGTAACTTCTGTGTACAAGTGTTACCATACTGCACGTTAAGTAACAAAGAGCCATCGGCAGGGGCCGGAGGCTCCGGCAGTCACAGGAGACAGGAAAGCCATGAACATCAGGACATTGATTATCCGCTTTGGTATCGGGACCCTCGTTGCGGCCAGCGCAGCGGTGTCGGCCCAGGAGCCCGTCATCGATCTCGCGGCAGCGGAAATCGTCAGCACCACCAGCGATTCGGTCAGCGCCGATATCACCGCACGACACGGGCAGTTCACCCCGGACAGGCCGGCGCGAGCCGACGGCGATGCAGCCCGGGCTCGCAGTGAGCTGCGACTGGTCGACGACATGGCGCGCAAGCTGGACGACCAGCTCGAGCGCCGTCTTGCCACGCAACTGGAGCGGGTGATCTGATATCCCGACCGGGTCGCTGTGCAAAGCCTTCCCCCGGTGGTAGCTTACAGGCATTGAGACGGTCGCCCCCGCAGGGGGGCGTCCCGTTCCTGCGGGACCACCATTGTAGAGAAGGGAAACAGGCATGATCAGACTGGGAATCCTGGGGCTGGCACTGCTGGCCAGTACGGCGGCATTTGCCGGTGAGGAGGCGCTGCCGGCGCCGGTCGAGCAGGGCGTCGAGGACGTCATGGAGAGGGTTGTCGCCTGGCGGCGCGACATCCACGCCCATCCGGAGCTGGGAAACCGCGAGTTCCGCACCGCGGGACTGGTGGCGGACCACCTTACGGCGCTGGGCATGGAGGTGCGCACCGGCGTCGCCCACACCGGCGTGGTCGGTATCCTGCGCGGCGGCGAGGGCCCCGTGGTCGCGCTGCGCGCAGACATGGATGGCCTGCCGGTCACCGAAGAGGTCGATGTCCCCTTCGCTTCGAAGGTGCGAACGACCTACAACGGCGAGGAAGTCGGGGTCATGCACGCCTGCGGCCACGACAACCATGTTGCGATACTCATGGGTGTGGCCGAGGTGCTGGCCGGGATGGGCGATGAACTGCCGGGCACCGTGATGCTCCTGTTCCAGCCGGCGGAGGAGGGTGCACCCGAAGGCGAGGAGGGCGGCGCAGAGCTGATGCTGAAAGAGGGCGTCTTCGACGAGCTGACCCCGGACGCCGTGTTTGGCCTGCATGTGTGGCCGCGGCCGGTGGGGACAATTTCGACGCGCCCCGGCGGCCTCATGGCGTCGTCCGACAGTTTCAGCATCAAGGTGCACGGCAAGCAGACCCACGGCGCCATGCCCTGGGGTGGCGTGGATCCCATCGTGTCGGCCAGCCAGATAGTCATGGGCCTGCAGACCATCACGTCGCGGCAGCTGGACGCCACGAAGACGCCTTCCATTGTCACGGTCGGCGCGATCCACGGCGGGGTGCGCAACAACATCATCCCCGAAGAGGTGGAGATGATCGGGACGCTGCGCACCTTTGACGCGGACACGCGCACGCAGATCCACGAGCGCGTGACCCACACCGCAGAGACCATTGCCAGCAGCAGCGGCGCCCGTGCCGACGTGAACATCCGCCTCGGCTATCCGGTGACCGCAAACGACCCCGAGCTCACCGCGCAGATGCTCCCCACCCTGAAGCGGGTGGCCGGTGACGGCTACTTCGAGTCGCCACGGGTGACCGGAGCGGAGGATTTTTCCTACTTCGCCGAGGCGGTACCCGGCCTGTTCCTGTTCCTGGGAATTGCATCGGATGACCCGGACCTGGTGCACCCGAATCACTCGCCGCGCTTCTACGCGGATGAGCGCGCGCTGCCCGTGGGCGTAAGGGCGCTGACCGCGCTGACGCTGGACTTTCTGTCCGCGGAAGCGGGTTCCTGAGCCGACTCGCGTCCCGGGTGACCCCCGGGACGCTGGCGTATCCACAGCCATGAGCTCCCTCCTGCTGACCCATGCCACCTGCGTCGCTACCTTTGACGACGCCGGCACGGAGATCGATGACGGCGCCGTGTTCATCCGGGATCACGTGATCGAGGCGGTGGGCCCGGCGGCCGATCTGCCCGCGACCGCCGATCGCGTCATCGACCTGAGAGATCACCTGCTCCTTCCCGGGCTGGTAAACACCCATCATCACCTGTATCAGTCGCTGACCCGCGGTATTGCCCAGGACGCCGACCTGTTCACCTGGCTGAAGACCCTGTATCCGATGTGGGGACGCCTCACCGACGAAGGCGTGCGCATCAGCACGCTGACCGGCCTGGCCGAGCTCATGCTCTCGGGCTGCACGACCAGCAGCGATCATCTCTACATGTTTCCCAACGACTGCACGCTGGATAGCCAGATTCGCGCAGCGGCCGATATCGGCATGCGCTTCCACGCCGCTCGCGGTGCCATGACCCTCGGCGAATCCGCCGGTGGCATGCCCCCCGATGCGCTGACGGAAAATGAGGATGCGGTGCTCACTGACATGCAGCGGCTGCTCGAGACCTGTCACGACCCCTCGCCCCACGCCATGCAGCGCATTGTCCTCGCGCCGTGCTCCCCCTTCTCGGTGACGGAATCACTGATGCGCAACACCGCCGCGCTGGCCCGGGAGCATCCGCGGGTCGGCCTGCACACGCATCTTGCCGAAACCCTGGATGAGGAGGCCTACTGTCTGCAGCGCTTCGGCCAGCGCCCCCTGGAGTACGTGGCGTCGCTCGGCTGGACGGGGGAGGATGTCTGGCATGCGCAC
>JAWLGG010000153.1:0-6740 GCA_041685155.1 Chromatocurvus sp. | reverse complement strand
AGGTTTCCAGCGCAGCGTACTCCTTTTCCAGGCGCTTTGCGGCCTTTTTGGACACACCGCCAAGCACCTCGATGGCATGGCGGACCCGGGCACGGCTCATGTCCGGGCCGAGAATCGCCATGGCGTCCACGACAGAGAACGAGGCGCTGGAGCCGGAGATGGCGATGAACAGCGGCGCCAGGAAGTCCTTCACTTTCAGGTCCAGCGCCTTGGCCAGGCCCTGCATGGACTGCCAGACCGCGTCGCGGTCCCAGTGTCGCAGCGCCTCCAGGTGCCAAAGTGCGAACTGCAGCTGTTTCAGCAGCTGTTCACGCGACCCGCCCGGCGCATCGAAATCCTCCGCCCGCAGCGGCAGCGTCCCGGACACCAGGAAGGCGCACAGCGGCGCAAAGTCACTCAGGACCTCCATGCGCTTCTGGGCGTGGGGCAGCACCTGGTGCAGCCTGTCCGCATTGAAGGCCCAGTTCACCAGGCGGCGCGCCAGCTCGTCCTGGTCGAGATCCTCTCGTAGCCAGAGGCCGTTGAGCCAGCGCAGCTTGTCGACATCAAAGGTCGGGCCACCCAGCGAGACGCGCTGGATATCGAAGTGTTCCAGCATGTCAGCCAGGGCGAATTTCTCCCGCTCGTCGGGCATCGACCAGCCCATGCGCCCGAGGTAGTTGAGCAGCGCCTCGGGCAGGAAGCCCATGCGCTCGTAGTACTGGATGCTGGTCGGGTTTTTGCGCTTGGACAGCTTGGACTTGTCCGGATTGCGCAGCAGCGGCAGGTGACAGAGCACCGGCATGTCCCAGCCGAAGTATTCGTACAGCAGCCGATGCTTGGGTGCGGAGTTGATCCACTCCTCGCCGCGGATGACGTGGGTGATGCCCATGAGATGGTCGTCCACCACGTTCGCCAGGTGATAGGTGGGCATGCCGTCGGACTTGAGCAGGATCTGTGCATCGACCATGGACCAGTCCAGCTCGATCGCACCGCGCAGCAGGTCCTCGACGCGGCAGCTGCCGCTCTCGTCGGGCACGTGCATGCGGATCACGTAGGGCATGTTCGCCGCCTCGCGACGCGCCTGCTCGGCATCGGGGAGCGCCAGGTCGGCGGGCTTAAGCGCCGTGGCCAGCCCGGCCTCGCGACGCGACTCGCGCAGGGCCTCGAGCTCCTGCGGCGTGCGATAGCAGACAAAGGCCCTGCCCGCCTTCACCAGCTGCCAGGCGTACTCGCCGTACAGCTCCATGCGCTCGCTCTGCCGGTAGGGCCCGCAGTCGCCACCGATATCCGGCCCCTCGTCCCAGTCGATACCCAGCCAGCGCAGGGAGTCCAGGATCGCCTGTTCGGACTCCGGCGTGCTGCGCGCCCGGTCGGTATCCTCGATGCGCAGGATGAACTGGCCCCCGTGTGCGCGGGCGTAGCACAGATTGAACAGGGCGATGTAGGCGGTCCCGACGTGGGGATCGCCGGTGGGCGATGGCGCGATGCGCGTGCGGACGGTCATGAGTCACCTTGGGTCAGAGCGGGGGCGCGATTATATAAGCTGGGCGCCGGGGACGCACTCGACGGTGCGGCGACAGACCAGCGAGGGGCCGCTGAGGACTGCCGGCAGAGGCCTGTCAGGACGGCTCGGGCTCGCCCGGTTTCAGCTCTGTGTCGCCACCGGGCAGGACGGTCCATTCCGGCGCCGCAAATTCGCCGACGAACTCTATATCCACAAAAGGCGACTGTTCGGCGATGATTGCCTTCACCTCGGCGGGCGGGTCCGCCTCCATGGCGTCCCGTGCGGCCTTGGAGTCCCAGGTGGCGATGGCGAGCAGCACATCGGGGTCATCCAGGCTGCGGTGCAGGCGGGTTCCCCGTGCCCCCGGCGCACGCTGGATATAGGCGCTGGCGCGCATCCAGGCGTCGGCGTACTGTTCAGCCGAGTATCCCGGCCCGATGGTGACCTTGAAGATATAGTGCATGTCCGGTCTCCCTGCCCTGTCGGCGTTTGGCTGCGGGCGCGATGGCGGGCAACAGGCGCACCCTGTCAGGATCCTGTCACGTCACCCGGGCCCGCTGACTGTAGCGCGCATCCCGCCAGGCCTCCGACGATACCGCGGCCGAGAGCCGCTGCAGGGCGGTCGCGGCATCGGCAAAGCTGTTGTACATCGGCGCAAAGCCGAAGCGTACGATATCCGGATCGCGAAAATCCACGATAACGCCGTCGGCGATGAGGCACTGGGCGATGGCGTAGGCCTGTGCGTGGCGCAGGGACACCTGGCTCCCGCGCCGGGCCTCCTCCGGCGGTGTCAGCACCTGCAGTGCCGTCAACGCGGGATCCGCCGCAGTGCCCTGCATGAAGAACGCCGTCAGCGCGAGGGATTTGCGCCGGAGGCTGTCGAGATCGACATCGGCAAACAGGTCCAGCGCGGCGTCCAGCGCCTGCATGCCGATAATCCCCGGCGTACCGGCCTGGTAGGACGCAATGCCCGGCGCGGGCTGGTAGCCGGGCTCGAAGGCAAACGGTGCCGCGTGACCGAACCAGCCGCTCAGTGGCTGGGCAACCTGCCCCTGGTGACGCCGGGCCAGGTACAGGAACGCCGGCGCCCCGGGACCGCCGTTGAGGAACTTGTAGCCACAGCCCACGGCCATGTCCGCGCCGCAGTCATCCAGGGCCACGGGCATGGCCCCGGCGCTGTGCGCGAGATCCCAGAGCACCAGGGCACCGCATGCGTGCGCCGCGTCCGTCAGCGCGCGCATGTCGTGGCGCAGGCCGCTGCGAAAGTCGACCTCGGTGATCATGAGCACGGCAACCGAATCATCCAGCGCCTCGATCAGGCCATCGGCGGCGACGGCACGAATCTCGCAGCGCTGCGCACCGAGCAGCGACTGCAGCCCCTGCCCCATGTAGGCATCCGTGGGAAAGTCCCCCGCGCAGGTAAGGATCACCCGCCGCGACGGGTTAAGCGCCAGTGCCGTGGCCAGAAGCTTGAACAGGTTGACGGAAATGCTGTCGCAGCAGATCACCTGGCCCGGCGCGGCGCCCAGCAGCGGCGCGATCTTCTCCCCCACGCGCAGCGGCAGGC
The DNA here is from genome assembly GCA_041685155.1 of Chromatocurvus sp. GTDB lineage: Bacteria > Pseudomonadota > Gammaproteobacteria > Pseudomonadales > Halieaceae > Chromatocurvus. The sequence continues at coordinate 3,687 of JAWLGG010000153.1, read as the reverse complement.
CGACCCAGTCGTGCACGTTCCAGCTGGTGATGAGGTCCCGCCCCCATTGCTGCTCCACGACCTCGCGCACGCGCTCCCCGGCGCAGCGCGGCAGTGCGCCCAGGGAATTGCCATCGAGGTAGACCCGGCCATCGGGCAGGTCGAAGGCATCCCGCAGTGCCCGCAGCGGGTCCTCCCGATCGAGCCGGGCGGCCTGGTCCTGCAGATTCGACGTCACGGCGACAGGAGGTCCTCGAGGGCAGAGAGCAGTGCGGGCAGGGCCGGTGTTCCCGGGTGAATCAGGTCGTAGTGTCCGGCGCCGTCGAGAATCTCGAGTTCGGCGCCCGGCAGGGCACGGGACTGGGCCAGGGGCACGACCCCGTCATCGGAGCCGTGGAGCAGACGCGTGGCCACGGCGGGCCCGTCGGCGCGCGACGGCGAAGCCCCGCGATAGCGCTCTGGCACGGTCTGCGCAGCGCCGCCGAGAAGCCGCGGCACGGCGGCGGCACACTGGTTGTCCTCCTCTTCATGCAGCGAGCTGTAGGCCGCGAGGTCCGTGATCGCGGCCAGGCCCACCGTACCGCGCAGCGTCACACCCTCCGCAGGCTGCGACCCCCGGGTCGCCAGCCAGAGCGCAAGCTGACCGCCGGCGGAGTGCCCCACAAGCACCGTGCTTGCACTATCGATGCGCTCCGGATCGAGACGCGCCGAGGCGGCCAGCGCGGCCCGCGCGTCGTCAAAGGTTCCCGGCCAGCCGCCGCCGTCCTCGCCCACGCGCCGGTATTCGGGCGCCCACACCGCGTAACCTGCGCGGGCCAGCGTCGACGCCAGTGGCTGAATGTGATCGACGTCGTACTCGGCCAGCCAGCACCCACCGTGGAACAGCACCACCAGGGGCGCGGGTTCGTCTCGTCGAGGCAGCCAGAGCAGACCATACTGGCTGGGTGCGCTGCCGTAGGCGTGGGGAATCGCCCCCTGGGCCGGTGGCAGCGCGGCGACGTCTGCAAAGCTGACCGGATACGCCGTCGCAGGATAGGGCGAAGGATTGGCGGCGGCGGGGCATGCGACGACCAGCAGGGCCAGCAGCAGCTGCCAGCGGCCTGTATTGATGCGGATCATGTCGACTGCGTTTCCATGGCGCTATGCTAGCGGTCGCGAGACACAATGCCAATGGCAGTGCAGTGCCAATGCCCGGCACTGGCAGAAGCAACGCCGGACGCCTTCAGCGCCACGACATGGTCTACGGGTACAGAGGTGCAGCGCTTGCAATCCAGGCACTTAATGAGAATAATTAGCGTTATCACTAAACACGACACGAGGTCATCATGCTGCCCAGCCGAACCCTGCGCCACACCCTCACGCGACTGGCCCTGCCACTTGCCGCCGCCATCGGCGCGATGCTCGCGCCCCAGGTCCATGCCGCAGAGGCCCTCAACATCTACTCCGCTCGCCAGGAGGCGCTGATAAAGCCCCTGCTCGACCGCTTCAGCGACGAAACCGGTATCGAGGTCAACCTGGTCACCGGCAGCGGCGATGCACTGATCACCCGGCTCACCAGCGAGGGGCGCAACTCCCCCGCCGATGTCCTGCTGACCACGGACGCCGGACGCCTGTACCGGGCACGGGAGGCGGGTGTTCTGCAGCCGGTGAGCTCGGAGGCGCTGGAGTCCGCCGTACCCGCCAACCTGCGCAGCCCTGACAGCCTCTGGTACGGACTGTCGATACGCGCCCGCGCTCTGGTGGTGGCGCCGGAGCGGGTCGAAGCGGACGCCCTGCGCACCTACGAGGACCTCGCCGACCCGCGATGGAAAGGACGGATCTGCGTCCGTTCCTCCGGCAACATCTACAACCAGTCACTGGTCGCGGGCATGCTGGCCCAGCAGGACAGGGCCGAGACCGAGGCCTGGCTGAAGGGCTTTGTCGGCAACTTCGCGCGGCCGCCCCAGGGGGGTGACCGGGACCAGATCAAGGCCGTGGCGGCGGGACAGTGTGACGTTGCGCTGGTCAACAGCTACTACCTCGGCGCCATGCTGCAATCCGACAACGCCGAGGAGCGCCGGGCCGCGGAACAGGTAAGCCTGCTCTGGCCCAATCAGGAGAATCGCGGGACGCACATCAACATCAGCGGCGCCGGCGTCACCCGCGCCAGCGACCAGCCGGAGGTCGCCCGCAGGCTGCTTGAATTCCTGGTGCGCGAGGACAGCCAGCGCTGGTACGCCCAGACCAACAACGAGTACCCGGTACGCGAGGGCGTTGCCGCCAGCGAGCTGCTGCAGTCCTGGGGGGACTTCAAGGCTGACGCCCTCGACGTCAGTGAGCTCGGCCGCCTCAATGCCCAGGCGGTGATGGCAATGGACCGCGCCAATTGGAAGTAGCCGCCGGCGACGTCGCCGACAACCTGAAGCCGCGCCGGATCTCCCTCTGGCGCGGCGGCATGCTGGCGACCTCGCTGCTGATTGCCCTGCCGGTGCTGGTCATCATCGGCAGCCTGTTCGGCGGCTACAGCCCGGCCTGGGAGCACCTGATCACAACGGTGCTCGGCGATTACGTGGTGAACTCCCTGCTGCTCATGCTGGGCGTCGGCGCCGGCGCCCTGCTCCTTGGCGTCAGCGCAGCCTGGCTCACCGCCATGTGCGACTTTCCCGGGCGGCGCTTCTTCAGCTGGGCGCTGCTGCTGCCGATGGCGATGCCCGCCTATATCATCGCCTACACCTACACCGGCATGCTCGACTTCGCGGGACCGGTGCAGAGCCTGTTGCGCGAGACCTTTGGCTGGGGCTACGGGGACTACTGGTTCCCGCAGATCCGCTCCCTCGGCGGCGCCATCTGCATGCTGTCGCTGGTGCTCTACCCCTACACCTACCTGCTGGTCCGCGTCGCCTTCGAGGAGCAGTCCACTGCCGTGCTTGAGGCCAGCCGCAGCCTCGGCAGGACACTGCCCGCGACCTTCTTCCGCGTGGCCCTGCCGCTGGCGCGACCGGCGATCGCCGCGGGGGTCAGCCTGGCGCTGATGGAGACCCTGGCCGACTACGGCACCGTGTCCTATTTTGGCGTCAGCGCCTTCACAACAGGCATCTTTCGCACCTGGTACGGACTGGGCGAGCTGCAGACCGCAGCCCAGCTCGCCGCCTTCCTGCTGCTGTTCGTGTTCGTTCTGTTTGCCCTGGAGCGCCGCTCGCGACGGCGGCTGCGCTTCTATCGCAGCGCCGTGCGCCAGCGCCCGCGACGTATTGCACTCACCGGCTGGCGGGCACTGGCCGCCGCCTCCCTCGCCGGCGGAATCGTGACTGCCGGCTTCCTGCTCCCCGCCACCCAGCTGGCCGCCTGGGTGCTGCAGGACCCGGCGGCGGCACTGCAGCCGGCCTTTGTGCGCCTCGCCGGCAACAGTTTCCTCCTCGCCGCCATCGCCACCGCCTGCTGTCTTGTGCTCGCACTGTTCCTCGGCTACGGCAGGCGACAGTTTCCCGGTATGGCGCAGGCCACGGCCTCCGGCGTGGTCAGCATGGGCTACGCCGTGCCCGGCACGGTGATCGCCGTCGGCGTCCTGATCCCCTTTGCCTGGTTCGACAACACCGTGGACAGCTGGCTGCGGGAATACGCCGGCATGTCCTCCGGGCTGCTCCTGAGCGGCACCCTCGGCGCCCTGGTCTTTGCCTACGTCGTGCGCTTTCTCTCTGTGTCCCTGCAGACGGTGGAATCCGGTCTCGC
>JAWLGG010000152.1:0-6751 GCA_041685155.1 Chromatocurvus sp. | reverse complement strand
TCGCGGACAAAGCCGCCGTCGATCTTGATTTCATCCAGCGGCAGGATCTTGAGGTAATGCAGTGAGGAATATCCGGTGCCGAAGTCGTCAAGCGCAAACCGCACGCCCAGGCTGCGACAGGCCTCCATCGTGCCCACTGCCTTGTCCATGTCAGGTATCAGGCTGCTCTCAAGCACCTCAAGCCTGAGAAAGCCCTCGGGCAGATCCCCGTGCTGCGCCATGGCATCGCGCAGGCGGGCAACGAAGTCGCCGCTCAGCAGGTGGGCGGCATCCAGATTCACGTTGAGACCCAGGGATGCACCGGGCAGCTCGCGGTGGAGCCCTGCGAAATCCGCAAGGGCGCGGCGCAGGACCCAGTCCCCGAGCTTCACCGCCAGCATGTCTTCATTTTCCGTCAGGTGCAGGAACTCTCCAGGCGCCATAAGGGTGCCGTCTGGATGGCGCCAGCGAACCAGTGCCTCGGCCCCTGTCGGCACCCCCATGCGCAGGTCGACCTTCGGCTGATAGTGCAATTCCAGCTCGTCGTCGTCGATCGCCCGGGACAGGCGGTCTACCTGCTGGCGGCGTCGCTTCTCGGTCTCGTCCAGCGCACTGTCGAAGTACATCACACGATTCTTGCCGGCGTGCTTGGCTTCGTACATGGCCTGGTCCGCCTGGCGCAGCAGCTGGTCCGCATCCAGCGCCGTATCGCCCTGGGGGTAGAAGCTGACGCCCATACTCGCGGAGATGCGCAGGCTGTGGCCGGCCACCTCGATGGGCTCTGCCATGGCCCGGGCGAGGCGACCGAAAAATTCATCCAGTACAGCACTGTCGGGGAGATCGATCAGGAGAAGCACGAACTCGTCACCGCCCATTCGGGAAACAGTGTCGGACTCACGCACGAGCGAGAGCAGGCGTGCCCCCGCGGCGACCAGCAGTTCGTCTCCCACGCTGTGGCCAAAGGTATCGTTGATACTCTTGAAGCCATCGAGATCGATAAAGGCGACGGCGATGGGCTGGCCGCGGCGCAGCGCCTGGGCCATGGACTGCCTCAGGCGATCCGCCAGCAGGGTACGATTGGCCAGCCCGGTCAGGGCGTCGTAGAACGCAGTGTACTCCAGCTGCTCCTGGTAGTGTTTCTGCGCCGTGATATCCGAGAACAGACCAACGTAATTGACGACACCTCCATCGGCGCCGGCAATCGCGCTGATGGTGAGAAAAGCCTCGAAACGCTCACCAGCGCGGCGTCTGCTTGGCAGTTCACCGCTCCAGAAGCCCTGATCCGACAGCGCGCGCCACATTTCCTGGTAACGCTCCGTCGATGCCTCATCGGCGCTGAGCAGGCACAGCTCCCGGCCCATGGCGTTGTCGCTGCCATAACCCGTGATATCGGCAAAGGCGTCGTTGATCTCCACAATCTGCCGTTCGCCATCGAGGATGAAAATCGCCTCACGGCTATGCGTGAACACGCTGGCCCAGAGCTCCAGGCGCGCCCGAGCGGCACGCTGTGCCGTCATGTCGATGTCGATGCAGTACATCTCGTACTCGCCGCGACTGTTGATCTGTAGTGCATGGCTTGAATACACCGGCGCCGGCGAACCATCCCGCCGGCGCAGGATCAGCTCGCCCGATGCCACCGGCGGCCCGCCCGCCATCCATGCCCGGGCACGCGCCTCGACGTCGCCACGCATGGGTGGCGGAATGATCAGCTCGAGAAGTGACCTGCCCAGCGCCTCCTCGGCACTCCAGCCATAGATGAGCTCGCTGCCACGGTTCCAGAAAATCAGCCTCAGATCGCGGTCATAGCCCTGCACCGCAATATTCGGAATGTCCTCGAGCAGGCTGCGCAAGCGCTGCTCGCTACCCGCCAGCGCCAACTCGGCCTGCTTGCGTGCGCTGTCATCCATGAGCACGCCGTGGATTGCCTCGACCTCACCATCGTCGCCACGAACGAGCCAGGTGTGATCATCGATCCAGATAATCCTGCCGTCGCGCCGACGCAGCCGGTAGGTCTGGCGGTATTCGTCCGGCCCGTGCTTGAGGTAACCCGCCACGGCAGCCTCGATGCCCGGCAGATCCTCCGGGTGGATCAGGTCGCTGTAAACCACCTCGCCGGCGATGAATTCGTCGGCGCTGTAACCCAGCTGGTGTATGTTGCTGCTGGCATACTCGACAGGCCAGCCTGGCGCATTGCGCCACACCACAGCGATGATCGGCGACACCTCGACAATATCGGAGAGCTGCTGCAGACGCTGGCGGGTCTCCTCGTGGAGCCAGAGATTGACCAGTATCTGCGCGAACACTTCCAGCAGGCGCAGCTCCTGCTCGCTGTAGCGCCGACGACTGCTGACGGAATCGAATCCGCAGAAGCCGAGACACACGCCCTCCTGCAGCATTGGCACCATCGCGGTGCTGACAATACCCTGCCCTTCAAGCAGGTGGCGTATCGGCGCATTGCCGAGCGCCTCCACATCATCCACGACAACCGGTTCGCCGCGCCGATGCCGGTCCACCCAGTCGCCCAGCGTCGCATTGTCGACAACCGGGTCGGCCTCCAGCTGCGCACTGACCCCGGGTGCACACCATTCATGCGAATAGCGCGCAACCCCCTCGTCGTGATCGTAAAGAAAGATGTAGCCGCGGTCAGCGCCGACAAAGACGGCGATCTGGCCCAGCGCATCATTGACCAGATCGGCCATCGGGGTGCCTGGGTGGTGAATCAGAGTGGTGGCAAGCCGTGCCAGCATTTCGCTGAACCGGGTTTCATAGGGCGAGTGCGCCGATGCCAGCGCATCAACGGGGGGCTTCGGGGTATTCATGGACGCACCGCCGCTGTCAGCACCGCGGAAAACAGAGTGCCTGGAACAACATGAAACAGGCTGAACGCCTGCCGGTCAGGGCTGGAGGAAGCCCGAATCCGAGGAAAAGTACAACCGCAGCGGCGTCTTCTGCTCTTCGGAGAACCGCACCAGCAGCCCGTAGTGATCCTTGTCGTAATCGTCTACCCACTCGAACTCGAAATCCGGCAGCCACTGCCTGATGTCAATCTCCTGAGGTCTCTGTCCTACCACGCGCACCTCCTCCATTTCCGTGACGTCGCCCATGTGTGCCTTGGGTACCGCGATCTGCAGCTGCATGGCGCCCGTTTCGCGATCATTGATCACGTTTCGCACCTGCACACCAGACTCCGCGTCCTTGTATCCTCTGACCAGCTCAATCCAATCGGTTTGCAGCAGGTCTGCATCACTTTGGGCGTTGGCGACCGGCAGCAGCAGTGTTCCCGCCAGAGCGAGGCCGGCGCCACGCAGAATGTTCACCAGGTATGACATGACGGGTTTACCTCTTGCCGCTTCCACCAAGGAACCCCTAAAAGAGCATATAAGCGCGAGCTTATCAATAGCCCGGCCGTCGCGGGGGCACCAAGCCATACAGCATGCTCAAGGTCCATCCGGTGGAACCTGAGACAGGATGCGCAGCAGCGGGGCCGAACCGCCCCGGGCATTGAGCAGCTTTCTGCCGGACGCGTCTGCCAGTCCACCTTTGTGCAGGGATTTGCTCAGCGATCGCGCGAGAGCGGATGCAAACAGCCGGGGATAGAATGGCAGTTCCGAAACGTGAAAGGGCAGGCCGTCAACCAGAGGCCGGTCGCAGTCCATTGCAGCGATAAAGGCCTCCACATGACTCTCCAGCGCCTGTACCACCAGGGGATGATCGTCCAGGTCATCCGCCGCATCCAGAGACCAGGTCATGTCAGCACGCAGATCACAGCGTGCAACGTGGATTCCGGGACGGCGCGCTCCCCACTCCCCAGGCGAGATCAGCGACAGGCGCCACACATCGCCGCAGCGGTAAAGGTGATAACTGTTCCCGGGTACTGGCGCGAAATCAAAGCAGGCGGCCAGGACCAGTGCCGAGGCACAGTAGTCCGCCAGCAGCGTGGGCAATGCCTGCGGCCTTGAGTGCACGGGACGCGTTGCATTCCAGGCCTGCAGCGCCGGTACCAGTCCCTTGCCCTGGGGGTTAGCCTGTTTCACGCCCGGACGCCCTCGCGCCCGTTTTCAGAGCGCGGCAGCGCGGCCGCGCAAATGCTTGAAGTCGGCGTCCGCGGGGTTAAACTGGCGTAAGAATAGTTCACGCAACTTACCACAAGGGAGATAGGAACATGACATTGACGAAATTTAACAGACAGGCACTGAGCTGCGGCCTGTCGGCCGTTGCTCTGGCATACGCCCACGCCGGACTGGCCGGGTCAGCCACCGTGGAGTCAGGCAACATGGACATCATGGTATTCGAATACGCCGATGGCGACAAACTGCGGCTGAATACGCAGCAGGACAACACCTACATGATCGTGCGCGACAACACCCTTTACGCAGTCTCCTACAATAACGGCCAGCCGATGGTGGTCAACGCTTCCACCATGATGAAGGGCTTCGCCAACATGGCGAAGATGACGGACCAGGCAGCGCCATCCGGTGCCACTGCCGAAGTGGTCTCCATCGAGGCGACCGGTAGCAAGGAGACCGTTGCCGGCATCACCGGCGAAATTCATGAGATCACGACGCGTGAGGACGGCCGTGAGGTCACGCAGGAAGTGGTGATGTCCTCCGATGCCAGGGCGCTCGAATTCCGCGATGCCCTGTTCACCATGGTCAGGGCCACCACCGACACCATGGACGAGGAACTGCAGAAGAACAGCGACGACTTCCGCAATCGCCTCGGCGAAATGAACATGGGTATCCTCCGCTACGGCACAGAGATGAAAATCTCCGCCATCGACGGAGACACCGTCGCGGCCTCGCGCTTCGAACTCCCCGCGAAACCGGTAGACATGAACGACCTCGGTGGCATGATGGGCGCCTTTGGCGGCGCATCCGGTCAGGAGGACGGCGGGGACAGCGATGGCGGTCTGTTCTCCGGCATTCGGGACCGGTTCGGGGGCTCTGAAGAGCCAGAGGAAAAGGCCCCTGCTGCAGAGGCCGAGGAGGAATCGACTCCAGCATCAGAGGCCGGCCGTGCAGTCGGCCGGGCCTTCAATAAGCTGTTCGGCGACTGAAGCCCGCCTGCCCCTTTAGACCGCGCCGAGCAACCTCGGCCCGGTCTAAAGGGGCAGCGCCGTGGTGTTTTTCAGCTCCTCCATGACAAAGCCGGCGCTGACGTCGAACAGGTCAGCGCCGATCAGCTCCTGATACAGCCGATCGTAGTCCGGCATATCGGCCACCACCGCCTTCAACAGGTAGTCCACGTCCCCTCCCATCCGGTAGGCCTCGAGAATGCCGGGGATCCCGTCGAGCACCTCGCGGAACTGCCGGCTCCAGTCGGCATTGTGCTGGTTCGTGCGCACGGAAATGAACACCGTGAGCGACAGACCCAGCGCCGCGGGATTGAGCAGCATCACCTGCTGCCGCGTGACCTTGCTTTCGCGCAGTTTCTGCAGCCGCCGCCAGCAGGCCGAACGCGACATGCTCACCGACTCTGCCAGATCCACCAGCGGCAGGGACGCGTCGCGCTGCAGCTGCCGCAGGAGACGCCGGTCCGCGGCGTCGAGCTTCACTCTCTCGGTCATGGTCGAACCTCCGTCATGATCGAACCCTTCTCCTGGTCGAAACGTCGCGAACCTGCCCGGCGAGGCCTGGTCGCAGCCTTGAATACACGCTTTTCTCGATTATACGAATAAAAAGCTACATATTTCTCACTAAAATTCACTAATGCACAATAAAAAGAACACTTTTACCACATGGTCAGACTTATGCTTTAGGGCAGCAAAAACAAACCCTCCGCAGCGAACAACATGGGGAACACGATGAGCACAGCCGACACTCTGATCGATCGTATCCAGCGTAGCGTGATAGGTCAGTATCGCCCGATCCAGACGCCGTTCGGCGAGCGACCGCTTGTCTACGCCGACTACACGGCCTCCGGGCGCAGCCTCGACTTCATCGAGCGCGCCATCCGCGAGCAGGTTCTGCCCTACTATGCCAATACCCATACCGAGGCGTCCCTGACGGGCGCCCAGACAACGGCACTGCGGGAGGCAGCCCGCAATGAAGTGCGCCGCGCCATCAATGCCGACGCGGATGATGCGGTCATTTTCTGTGGCTCGGGCGCCACGGCAGCTATCAACCGCCTGATTGACATGCTCAACCTTCGCCTGCCGCAGGGAAGCCCGGCTGCAGTACTGCCATCGGCGCAGCGGCCCGTGGTTTTCGTCGGCCCCTACGAGCACCATTCCAACGAACTGCCCTGGCGGGAGTCGACCGCGGACGTGGTGCGCATTCCCACGGACAGCAATGGCGCCATCGACCGCCGGGCGCTGCAATCCGCTCTCGAAGCGCACGCCGACCGCCCGCTGCGCATCGGCAGCTTTTCCGCTGCCTCCAATGTGACTGGCATCCGCAGCGATGTTGCGGGCATCACGACACTGCTCAAGGAGCACGCCGCCCTGGCATTCTGGGACTACGCCGCCGCCGGACCCTACGTCGGCATCGACATGAACCCCGGCGACCACGCCATCGATGCGATCTTTCTCTCGCCCCACAAGTTCATCGGCGGTCCCGGGACGCCGGGCATTCTCGCCGTGAAATCTGCCCTGCTGAAAAACCGTGTCCCGGCGGTGGTCGGCGGGGGCACTGTGTCCTATGTCACGGCCGAGCATCACCGCTTCATCGACGCGCCCGAGCGGCGCGAAGAGGGCGGCACCCCCGCGATCGTCGAATCGATTCGCGCCGGACTGGTGTTCAAGCTGCAGCAGGCGGTGGGCACCGACACGATC